>QILU01000047.1 GCA_003233475.1 Ahrensia sp. | reverse complement strand
CGGTATTATGGATATTGATGCCTACATTCCGGGCAAATCTGCGGTGCCGTCCGGCGTAAAATTGCACAAGCTTTCCGCTAATGAGACCCCCCTTGGCCCCAGCAGTTTGGCAAAAGCCGCCTTTGCTGATCTTGCCGCTCAATTGGAAGATTACCCCGATGGCAGCGCGGCAAAATTGCGCGCCGCCATTGCCAAAGCCCACGGCATTAACCCGATTAATATTCTTTGCAGCAACGGGTCTGACGAAAGTCTGGGTTTGATGGCCCAGTGTTATTTGTCCCCCGGTGATGAGGCCATATACACCGAGCATGGTTTTCTTGTTTACAAAATTGCCATCCGCGCCGCCGGTGCCACCCCGGTGATCGCGGCCGAGACCAGTTTCACCGCCGATGTAGATGCAATCCTTGGCTGCGTCTCCAAAAAAACCCGCATGGTTTTCCTGGCCAACCCCAACAACCCCACCGGCACTTATATTCCCATGAGCGAAGTACGTCGGCTCCATGCCGCCCTGCCGGAAAACGTAATTCTCGTGCTTGATGCCGCCTACGCCGAGTACGTTCGTCGCAATGATTATGAGTCCGGAATTGAGCTTGTTTCCAGCGCGCAAAATGTTGTTATGACCCGTACATTTTCAAAAATACACGGGCTCGCTTCCCTGCGCGTTGGCTGGGTATATGGCCCTGAGCATATCATAGACACCCTCAATAGGGTGCGCGGCCCGTTCAACGTCAATGCCGCAGCCCAGGCCGCAGCTCAAGCTGCGATTTCCGATCGATCCACCGTGGAAGCAGCCATTATTCACAATGATAAATGGCTGGCATGGACGAGCGAACAGCTCACCGCGCTGGGGCTGGAGATCACCCCCAGTGTGGGTAATTTTATCCTTATCCATTTCTCCAGCGCACAATCCGACAAAGGCAAAGGAGCGGCGGAAGCTGATGCTTTTCTCGTTCAACGGGGGTATGTATTGCGCCGTGTTGTTCCCTACGGGTTAAAAAACGCCCTCCGCATGACCATCGGCAGTGAAGAAGCCTGCCGCGGTGTGGTCGCCTGTTTAACCGAATTTTTGCGAGCCTGATGTGAGCATTCATAAAAAACCCATTTTCAAACGCCTCTGCCTCATCGGAATTGGCTTGATCGGTTCTTCCATTGCGCTGCGTGCCCGCCGCGATGGATTGGCCGAAACCATTGTGATTTCCACCCGCCGAAAAGAAACCCTTGAACGGGCCAGAGAACTAAACCTTGGCGATATTTACACCGACAAGGTAAGCGAAGCCGTTGAGCAAGCGGACTGCGTTATTCTTTGCATCCCCGTCGGTGCGTATGCTGTAATGGGAGAGCGAATAGGCCCCCATCTGGCTAAAAGCTGCATTGTCAGCGATGTCGGCTCGGTCAAACGCTCGGTTATTGACCAACTGAAACCCCACCTGCCGGATCATGTGCATCTGGTGCCAGGCCACCCGATAGCGGGAACAGAATATTCCGGCCCGGATGCCGGTTTTTCCACCCTGTTTGATGACCGCTGGTGCCTGCTCACCCCCGACAAAGGCACCTCAAAAGAGGCAATCGAAAAACTTTCCAGCTTCTGGAAGGCAATGGGTTCAAACATTGAAATTATGGATGCGGATCACCACGATCGGGTTCTGGCTGTGACCTCCCACATTCCCCATCTTATTGCTTACAATATTGTCGGTACAGCCTCCGACCTCGAAGAAATTGCCCAGTCTGAAGTGATTAAGTTTTCCGCTTCCGGTTTTCGCGACTTCACCCGCATCGCCGCCTCCGATCCGGTCATGTGGCGCGATGTTTTCCTGCACAACAAAGACGCCGTGTTAGAAATGCTGGGGCGATTTTCCGAAGACCTTTCCCACCTGCAACGGGCCGTGCGTAACGGGGACGGAGATTTATTGTTCGAGCACTTCACCAAAACCCGCAACATCCGCCGCGGCATTATTGATGCCGGCCAGGAAACCGATCAGCCCAATTTTGGACGCGACAACACCGAACAGGATTAATCTTCCAAAACGCGAGCTTCTGATATCAATAATATGGGCACACCATCCCTCACCGGATAGGCCAGCTTGGCGTTCCTGGAGACCAGTTCCTGAGTTTTTTCATCGAACTCCAGTGGGCCTTTGGTTTGCGGGCAGACCAACAGCTGCATCATTTTAGGATCGAGAACGGGGGGAGCTTTGCTCACAGGTTTATTCTTCTTTTTGGACATTTATTGCAAAGTTCCGGTTGTATCGCCGCTTGCCCTCACCAGCATAATCTCCGTTATGGCAACCAGTGTTTCCGCTCTGGTTTTCAAGTCCGGGGCTTCCAACAGGGCCTGTTTTTCGGCCGGGCCAAAAGGGCTCATCATTGACAGGGTGTTGACCAGCGTTTCTGTTCTGGCTTCCCGCACCCCCTCCCAGTCGGCCTCCATTTCATTGGCTTCCAAAAACTGTTTGAAGGTTCTTAACAATCCTTCCCGGTCTATGGTTTTCGCGGCTTCCGCGCTGTCTTTCAGATCATCAGCAAAACAGGCTACCCGGGCGGTGCGATAGGGGTTGATGTTTTCCTGCTCTTTCAAAATTCTAAACCGGCATATGCCTGCCAGATTGATCATCACACACCCATCGCCAGATTCTTGAAACGCCGACAATCGGCCCAGACAACCAATCTCACAAAGGGGAGGTTCATCCTGGTCCCCATCAATTTCAGGATCATCAAAACGCGGTTGAATTATCCCGATGATTTTGTCATCCCGAAGCACATCTTCAACCATGGTCAGATAACGGGGTTCAAAAATATTCAGTGGCATATTGCCATCAGGCAACAGCAACGCTCCGGTCAGAGGAAACAAAGGAACAATTTCCGGCAAATCCTTCACATTGTTATAGGTGGCGTTACCGGCTTTCATTATTTGGCTCCCAGACTGGGTAAAAATTCAGGTTTAAGAAAACAGCAAAGAAGAAAGAGCGCGTCGCCCGGACACGGTGGCCGGGTCTATATTGCCCCAGCTTTCAAAAAACTCAAGCAGTTGGGTTCGCGCACCGTCATCTTTCCACTTACGGTCAGTCCGCACAATTTCTATCAGCTGTTCTGCCGCCTGTTCACGGTCCCCATTGGTGTTCAATGCCAGAGCATAATCAAGCCTCGCCTGATGGTTCTTTGGGTCATTTTCTAGCTTCTTCGCCAGTTCCGATAACTCCCCCAGTTCCGCGCCCTGTTGTGCCAATGCAATGTTTTTTGCCAACGCTACAAGGGTTTCGTGCTCGCGCAAATCTTCCGGAATTTGACTGAGCAATTTTGATGCCATTTCGACTTCACCAACGGCGATATAACATTGCCCAAGACCCGCATAGGCATCAAGATTTCCCTGCTCCTGGTCTAATATTAACATATAAAGTTCGGCCGCTTCTGCGTGATCGCCTTTGGCTGCAAGACTATCGGCCTCTTCCAGCGCCTCAGCCAATCCGCCACCTGCTGGTTTTGGCCCCTTGGCCGTTATTTTATCAACAAATGCGCGAATTTCACTTTCAGGCTTTGCCCCCATAAAGGCTTCCGCCGGACGACCATCAACAAAGGCCACAACTGCGGGAATGGATTTCACCCCCATTTGCTGGGAGATTTCGGGATATTTCTCCACGTCCATTTTGCAAAGGGTAATAAAATGTCCCTTTGAAACTGCGTCAGTAATAACCTTCTCGATCATCGGCCCAAGTTGCTTGCAGGGCTCGCACCAGGGAGCCCAGAAATCAACAATAACCGGAGCAATTTTTGAGGCTTCGATAACTTCCGCAACAAAACTTTCTGTGGTGATGTCTTTAATGGCGGGGCCCGATGGTGCAGGAGTTGCGGCGGGCGCAGGGGCTGACATATTTCCCGCACCCCCGATCTCAGCACCCATTGATCCAGGCCCCATCGTGCCCGATGTTGAGTAGGAGATATTTTGTTTTGGAGGTTCTTGATCGTCGCTCATTTTTCTGTTCCTGAATTGCGGATCCGCTAAGCGCGGCTGCTTGATCTATAAATCGGGTTTTACAGCCCGCTTTGCAACCATCAAATTCTATTTGTCCAGCGGGGCTAAACTTCGGCGTCCAGATCAACTATCTGCGGGTCATGACCACAAGCTCTGGCAAAAGACAACAGATCATCTCGTAACAAAGTTGTGGTGGATTCATTGCTCAAGGGATGGCAGTTGATTTTGTCATGTTCAAGGAGCCGTTGATCGATGGCGAATTTTACACAGTTTTGCCGATCATTAATCACCCCAAGTGCAGTTACCGCCCCTGGCGTAACACCCAGATATTCCATCATTTTTTCAGCATTTCCAAATGAAAGCCGCCCGGTTCCGCCTAGTAATCTATGCAAGGTTTTCAAATTTACCACACTGTCTTCCTGCGCGGTAAGTAGAAAATGATTTCCTTTTTTGTCTTTCAAAAACAGGTTTTTAGTGTGCCCGCCCTCCAGCTCTCCGCGCAATTTCTGGCTTTCCCCGACAGTAAACAAAGGTGGATGGTCTATTGTTCGGGTCAAAAACCCGCATTTATCAAAATATTCCAACAGCCCGTTTCGAGCCACCGGGATTTCGGGCAAAGGTGTGGTCATAAATATCGGCCTGGATTACGTTGCAAAATGTTATCTATCATCCTCGCAAGAGCCAGCAAAGCCCTCAAAACGCGCAAATACCATCAAACTAAACGACCAAATCGTGATAATATTGCTCCATTCGTCAAGCAATTTGCATTCTATTTGCCCGTTTTGGGTATTCCTGATTTTTGCCAACTTACGGCTTGCAATCAAAAATAGGTTAGCGCATATACACGGCGCTGAAGATAATAAAACTCAGCCGCCCGAGCGGGCGTAGCTCAGGGGTAGAGCGAAACCTTGCCAAGGTTTAGGTCGTGAGTTCGAATCTCATCGCCCGCTCCATTTCACTTTCCCATACCATCTCATATATCCACGGAACCCCTTATAAATTAA
>QILU01000009.1 GCA_003233475.1 Ahrensia sp. | reverse complement strand
GGATCGATTAACCGCATCACCCGCTCACGGGGCAATAATTTTCCTCGCGCCAGATGTCGTTCGCGGGATTTTTCCGGCCCACCCATGGCTGCCTTCTCCTGAACCTCGGCAAGGTCCGTGATGATCTCTTCCCACGCCAAAGCGTTCCGTTCAGCTTCACTTCCCCGTAAGGGAATTTTTGGTTTCAGAACGCTCATGTCAGGTTTTTTTCTTCACAGGCTTTTTTTGCGCAGAACCATCCGGTTCCATAATTGGCATACCGTTTTCAAGCCAGCCCTTAAACCCACCTTCAATTTGCGCCACCGGACCAAGCCCCATGTTCTGCATATCCCGTGTGGCCAGCGCGGAACGCCAGGCGGCCGCACAGAAGAATATGTAGGTTTTACCGGTTTGGGCGAATACTTCCCGATGATAGGGGCTTTCCGGATCAACCCAGAATTCCAGCATGCCACGCGGAGCATGGACAGCGTCCGCCACTTTGCCTTCCCGCGTCAACTCGCGAATATCACGAATATCAACCAGCACCGCCTCTCCGGCGGTTTGCATATCGAACGCCTCTTGCGGCGCTAATGTGGTTATTTCAGCGGTAGCTTCCGCAACCATTTGTTGAGCTGATTTTTTCACTTGATCACCCTTGGATAATTCAAACGGGAAATTCAATAGTCTTTGATAACTATCAGCCCACGCAGGGTACGCCAAGCGACTTAATTTGAAATTGTAGAAGCCGTTGAGAGAACGGTTGACTGCTGCAAACCCGCCGCAACGGATTGCTCTGACTTTACAACAAATGAAGAAACGAGCGCCACACCCAGCACAATTGCGACTGCCCAGAGCGTAATACCCCAGCAGGATTTTTCGACTTTATCGTTCATTTTGCCCCGAACTCAACCAAGAGATTTTGTTACTGAAACTGCGCAAGGAACATTGTTGAACCGAAGCAGACGCGGCGATATAAGCCCGCCTTAATTTTGACGCAAGCGTTAATTTTTGATTAATGTGCATATCTCCTATGCGCCACCCGCATGAATATATTTAGTTCAATAAATTCAAACTGTTAGCATATTTACCTTATCTGATAATACGAAGGTTTTATTCGAATCTTTCTTTGGATTGGCTCACTTCCACCGGTGTTTTCATAATAATTTCCCGGTGCGGGAACGGAATGCCAATATCGTTTTCCTTAAATACATCCCAAATCGCCAACATAACCTGACCGCGAATATTGGTCAGCCCGTTTTGCGGATCGGATATCCAAAACCGTGTCTTAAAGTTCAGGGATGAATCACCAAATTCGATCAGCCAACAAACCGGATTTTTTTTCGGGCTTACCCGTTCAATTTTCCCAACCGCCTTGACCACCACTTTGCTCACCAGATGGGGGTCGGAATCATAAGCAACCCCAAAATCCACATCCAGACGCACCAGCTTGTCGGAGAAAGACCAATTGATGACCTTCTCCGTGATGAAGTCCTCGTTGGGAATTAGAAACTCCCGGCCATCACGGGTGACAACGGAGACAAAACGCGAGCGCAATTCCCGTATCCAGCCAAAGGTCTCCCCAACCGAAATTGTATCCCCCGGCTTGATGGATTTATCGAGCAGAATAATGACACCGGAAATAAAGTTGGACACAACCTTTTGCAGCCCGAAGCCCAGGCCAACACCGATGGCACCGGAAAAGACCGCAAAGGCGGTTAAATCAATCCCGACAGAATTCAGCCCGATAACAATCGCCATCGTTACCAGGAAAATTTTTATAAATTTGCCAATTAAAACTTGCAGACTTGGCGACAAGTCCGTCATCGCCCTCACCCGCGTTTCCGCATAATTACCCGTATTTGTCGCCAGCCATGTAAGCCCCACCAAAAGCGCAAAGGTTTTCAGTATCAGCAATACTGAAATTCGCGTTGAACCCACTTGGAAGGCAAGAGAATCCAACGCCTGCGTTGTTGAAACCAAATACCCAGTCAGGCTAAGGGCAACAATAACCCAAGCAATAATTGCAATCGTTTGGGATAAGCGCCGGGAACGGATGACTTTTGAAAATACGTTGATAAACAACCATGCGGTGGCCAGCGTATAGGCGCTGCGCAATATAAATGTATTCCAGGGCCAAGTGTTGGCATCAACAATTTGAAAAGCAATCCAACAGGCGGGAATAAATATTATCCATTCAACCCGGCGCAACAATGCGGCGAACACCCGTAGAAAACCAGCGTTGAGCTTTATCCCCCGCAACCATTTTTCCAGGGGCGGTTCCAACCGGGTTGAAAGCCACCAACTTAAGGCAAATATGACCGCGATCAGAGCAAGCTGGTATAAGGTCCAGGGCTGATAAACTGATTCCCAAAGACTTTGAAAAAAAGTGCCAAGGCCGGAACCGATATTTCCTATCGCTTCCGCAGTATCTAATTCTTTTGCAACCGGAACTTCCCTATGATCAGGCATTGGCTAAAACCTTCATTTCAATCGGTGTAAGGAGTTTTATATCAAACATAGTTCGACGCCCGACAGATTGTAAAATTCTTGCATATCGTCAACAACATGCCATGAACCAGTCAATTTCAAAACCCACTTTAACAGACCTCATCATGATGGTGATAACTGCTGCCATTTGGGCTTCTGCTTTTGTGGCCATAAAGGTCGCGGTAGTGGAGACCGGGCCCTTATGGCTGGCAACGTGGCGGGTGGGAATTGGATTCGTCATTCTTGTGCCTTACGCTATTTGGCGAGGTTTTGTTTGGCCAAAAGGCGCCAATCAATGGCTGCTTATATTCACCATCGCCTTGTTTAATGTGGTGTTGCCTTTTTTCCTGATTTCCTGGGCGGAACAGGAAATTGATGCGGGCATTGCTTCGCTTCTCATGGGGGTCGGCCCATTAATGGCCCTGGTAGGCAGCCACATGGTGACCCGCGACGACCGGATAACCTCTTCAAAACTTATCGCAGTTGCATTTGGCTTCGCCGGTGTGATCACCATTGTCGGCGTCGATGCCCTTAGTGGACTAGGAGGAAGAACGCTTGCAGCTCAACTGGCCATGATCGTTGCCGCGATTTGTTATACGATTTCCGGTCTGCTTATTCGTAAAATCAATATTCCGCCCACAAGCCTTGTATGTCTGGCGTTTGGAGCGGGGCTTGTTCAACTAATCGTTGCGGCCACTTTGCTGGAAGGCGCGCCGAATTTAGATTTATCATCAACAACAATGTTTGCACTTATTTATCTTGGAATTATTCCGACCGCGCTGGGGCAGATTTTTCGCTTTTCTCTCATTAAGAAAGTCGGCTATTCGGTTTTTGCTTTGGCGTTAAACCTTATCCCGGTGTTCGGAATTGCTTTGGGAGCGCTGATTTTAGGTGAGGTTATCACCGGGCGAGTATTTCTGGCACTGGCGTTGGTTTTGGCCGGTCTACTTATCTCTCAACTTGGTGATCGCAATAAAGCTTAATTCTCCCGTTTTGGAATGATAGGGTTGGGGACAGAATCATTTTGCTTATTCAGGAATCTTCCTTTGACATTGACCGTTGCACCAAAATTACCCCGCATTGCATTAATCGACATTGCTCGCGGCGTGGGTCTCTTAGCCATGGTTGTCTACCATTTCACCTGGGATCTGGAATATTTCAGTTGGATATTACCAGGCACAATAACCGAACCATTTTGGGTTTATTTTGCCCGCAGCATTGCTTCCAGTTTTGTGTTTCTGGCTGGCGTCTCATTAGTATTAGCGCACAGGAATGGGATTAAATGGCGCTCCTTTTTCATACGTTTTGCGATTGTAGCCGCGTCCGCAGCGCTCATTTCTCTTGCGACATATTTCGCCTTCCCCAACGGATTTATATATTTTGGTATATTGCACGCGATTGCATTGTTCAGCCTGGTCGGACTTTTATTCATTCGCCTGCATTGGGCAATCTGCCTTGTTGTTGCTGCCGCAGTTTTTTGGATGGGGCATAATCTGAGCAACGAATTTTTCGCTCACCCCGCCCTTTGGTGGGTTGGACTGGCAACCAACGTTCCCCCATCAAACGACTACGTACCGTTCTTTCCATGGTTTGCTGCAACATTAGCGGGAATTTCATTTACCAAACTCGGCTTGAGCAGGGGATGGTTTGAAGCTATGGCCAAATGGCAATTTCCCCGATCAATCGAATTGCCCCTCGTATTAATCGGCAGAAATTCACTGGTGTTTTATCTTCTTCATCAACCGATACTTATCGGCTTGGTCTGGAGCTTCACTTTTCTGGCCGGGCCACCGGACAGAACCGCCGGCTTCATTAAATTGTGCACCCAACAATGCTCTCAACAGCGGGATGGGAAATTTTGCGTATCCTATTGTAGCTGTGTCGCTGACGACATGAAACAAGCCAAACTTTTCACCCCTTTTAACAACGGCAAAGTTGACATCGCCACTAACAAAGTAGCCCAAAATATTATCAACCAATGCAGCCGAAAACAAAGTCCATAACCAAAACCGGCCGCTCTTTAAGAGCAGCCGGTTTGTCAGTTTGATTTTTGGATATACAGATCAATAAGAAAAATCCGGATGGGGGGAGGCAAAGTTGTATCCGTAGGCGCGCAGGTAACGGCCATTCACCCAACCCCGTTTCCAGCCTTTTGAAATTTTGCACCAATCCGTTCCGGCTTTATAGATGCACCGCTCAACGTAAACGGTTCGATAGCGCTTAATCTTCGCAACCTTTCTAGAATAACTTGCAGGCCATGCACGAATATTCAACCGGTCCCAGCCTGGGAAATTGGTTGTTTTTGCGTAAGCATCAACCGTATATCCACCAGATTTTGGGCTACCCATTACCAAACCAGGTGTGAGCACAGCGAAAGCCAATGCAGCGATGATAATTTTATTTGCAGGTGTCATTTTTTCGTCTCCCTCCTCTTAGTGATCCCGAATTTTGGGGCGGGGATCGTTGCCAATACCTGAAGCTATAATCGCGCGGCTGAACCGGTGCTGAGCGCTCCATTTATATTTCGTTCATATTGACAAAAAGAGAGAGTTTCTGTGCGAATTCGCACACTTGGGAATTATCCGCGGCGGGAAAAATAACGCCGGATCGGGGATTCAAAATAATGATAGGTCAATCCAGACACTACAAACAGCGCTCCTGTCATTATTACATACGCCAACTGCCAGGGCATGGAAGCCGCCGGCAACGCAGGCAACAACACCTTTAGGAACCCCATGATAACAAACAGATGCAGGACATATATCGCATAGGACCAATCTCCCAGCCGCCGCAATATTTCGCTTTTGAATCTGATAACATGAATTCCACAAAACAAAAATACCGCCGCCGGAACTCCCCATACGAATATCCTTAAATTGCCCGGATCACTCTCAAACTGAAGGATCATTGCGGCTGCAGAAATTACCAGCCCGGCATAATATATATAGCGCGTGGAAGTTTCTCGCGTTGCCCGCCAGAAGTGGAAAACACCAATCCCCATGACAAATTCCAAGATTATCGGATCAAGATAGAACTGGACATA
>QILU01000195.1 GCA_003233475.1 Ahrensia sp. | reverse complement strand
CCTGCAATACTTTGCTACTTTCCGATGAATGCGAGTTCTCCGCCAAACCCGAGCTGGAGATTTTCGCCGACGATGTGCAATGCGCCCACGGAGCGACCGTTACCGATCTGGAAGAAAGCTATTTGTTTTACCTCATGGCACGGGGAATTTCACAAACCACCGCCCGGCGAATGTTGATCAAGGCGTTCGTGGCAGAAATTGTGGAAGAGCTGGATGACGAGGCACTGGTTGAAGCATTGGAAAAACGCATAGACCTTTGGATGGAGAGCCATGTCTAATCTGCCAATCAATCTCGATCATTGTGTCATTCATGTCTCCGATTGGGAAACGGCGAAGGATTTTTACACGCGGGTAATGGGGGCGAAGGCCATCGCCCTTGAAACCGGTTCTGTTTTTCGCTGGGGCAGCCAGCAACTCAATTGCCACGGGCCCAACAAGCACCCCAACCCAAAAGCCCGTCTTCCGGTGGAGCCGGGAAACAGCGATTTATGTTTTTGCTGGGACGGACCAATTGTTGAAGCGGCGGCTCATCTGAAAAAACAGGAAATTGAAATTGAGATCGGCCCGGTCCCACGCTTCGGCGCAAAGGGCAAAGGCACCAGCCTATATTTCCGCGACCCCGATGGCTCGCTGATGGAGTTTATCAGTTATGAGTAGTAACAACAGCCGTGGCGGTCCACCAACTAATTTTGAAATTAATGAGATATTCGGCGACGGTGAAAATACGGTAACCCGTCCTTTATGGTATTACCTGTGGGGGTCTGTCGCGAGGCTAAATTCAATCGCCCACAAGCTCTCAAACGACTCGAATTTATACCACAAGGGCTGGACGTTGGTTCTCTTGTCCGGGATATTTCAGCTGCTTGTTGGTTCAGTTTTTGAATATTATGCTCAACTAACGGGCTGGCTAACCCCTGATCAGTTATTAGAAAACTTGGGCTATACAATGGCTGCCTTTGCCTGGGTGCTCGCGCTCTATCCTTTGAGTAGATGGGTGTGGGTGTTTGTTTTTAGATTTGGAACCAGGTTTGCTGATAGACGAATTGCCGCTGCTACTGCTCTGGGTTTTGCATTTTCAGGATTCTCCAGCCTGATCATGTATCTCCTGCAGGCGATCATGTTGTCAACAGGCCTGCCAGGTTGGGTTCCAGGGGAAAATCTTTACGATCAAACTTTTACATTCATCATCATCCCCACTTTGCTTCCCTTGATAATTATCCCCGGATTTTATTATAGAGACGCCCTCAATATTGACTTGTTGTTGGCTATGGTTTTGATTTTCTTCTCATTTCTCCTTGTTACTGGTATTTCGCTACTTCCATACTTGGCCTACACCACAGCAATACAATAACGCCGCCCCATTGATAAATATGGAAAATTATGGATAAATAATGCCCACAACACCTCCATACAACATAGACGCCATCCGAGCCGACTTCCCGATCCTTGCGCGCGAAGTTCATGGCAAGCCGCTGGTTTATCTTGATAACGGGGCATCCGCGCAAAAACCACGCGCGGTTATTGATGCGGTGAGCCATGCCTATGAAAACGAATACGCCAATGTTCACCGCGGCCTGCATTTTTTATCCAATGCGGCAACCGATGCCTATGAAGCCGCGCGGAAGAAAGTAACGCGGTTTTTGAACGCGACAAGCGATGAGAACATTGTTTTCACCAGCGGTACGACAGAGGCCATCAATCTCGTAGCCTATGGCTATGCCATGCCAACAATGGGGAAGGGGGACGAGATTGTCCTCTCTATATTGGAGCACCATTCCAACATCGTACCGTGGCATTTTTTGCGCGAGCGCCAGGGGGTGAAAATCGTCTGGGCCGATTGCGATGATCAGGGCGGGCTTTCCCTTGAGGCGGTGGAAGCCGCTTGCACAAAGCGCACAAAGCTCATTGCCATTACCCATATGTCCAACGTCACCGGCGCAATCGTCCCGATAAAAGAAATATGCGCCATGGCCCATGCTCGCGGCATCAAAGTTCTGGTGGATGGTTCGCAAGCAGCCGTTCATATGCCGGTTGATGTGCAGGATCTGGATTGCGACTATTATGCCATCACCGGACACAAACTTTATGGCCCATCCGGCATTGGTGTGTTGTACGGCAAAAAAGAAGCGCTGGAGGAAATGCGCCCGTTCCAGGGAGGCGGTGAAATGATCCTCGATGTTACCCGCGATGGAGTGACATACAACGACCCGCCCCACCGGTTTGAAGCGGGAACACCACCAATCGTGCAGGCCATCGGTTTTGGCGCGGCGCTCGATTATATGACAAACATCGGCCTTAAAAACATTGTCGCCCATGAGTTGGATTTGCGGGATTATGCCCGTGAACAATTACAGAAAATCAACTCGCTTCGCATGATTGGTGATAGCCCTAATAAGGGCTCCATATTCTCGTTTGAATTGGAAGGTATTCATGCCCATGATGTATCGATGGTGATAGATCGGGCGGGCATTGCAGTCAGGGCAGGCACCCATTGCGCCCAGCCTTTATTAGAGCGCTTTGGCGTCACCTCAACTTGTCGCGCAAGTTTTGGCCTGTACAACACCCGCGCTGAGGTGGATATACTGGTGGAAGCATTAGAAAAAGCGCGAAAATTCTTTTCGTAAGGACAGATAAAATGAGCGAACAGGAAACCAACACAACGGCACCGGAACCCGGCCCCCACGAAGCGACAATCGGCGGGAACACCAGCAGCGAAATTCCTAAGGAAGAGCTGGATCGGCTGGCGACAGATATTGTTGCCGCGATAAAAACCGTTTACGATCCGGAAATTCCTTCCGATGTGTATGAAATCGGTCTGATTTACCGCATTGATATTGATGATAACCGTATGGTCGATATTGATATGACCTTAACTGCCCCCGGCTGCCCGGTGGCCGGAGAAATGCCTGGGTGGGTGGAAAACGCCGTGAGCCCCGTGGAAGGTGTTTCCGGGGTGAAGGTCAATATGGTTTTTGATCCGCCATGGACTCCTGACCGATTGAGCGAAGAAGCGCAAATTGCGCTTGGTTGGTATGTGTAAGCGCAAAGTTTGTTGTGCCGATTGTAAACTGTTCCAAACAGGCCTATCTTAGGCCTAACCAACCCGGAGACGATCATGAGCCGTTTTGCCGTTATGACTTTGACCGATGCTGCCAATGAGCGTGTCGCAGAAATTGTTGCCGCATCTGACGCCCAATCAGAAGGTATTCGGGTCGGGGTGAAGAATGGCGGCTGCGCCGGCATGGAATATACCGTTGATCTGGTCAGCGAAATTCATGCAAAAGACGACCGCATAGATGCGGGCGAACATAGCGTATTCATCGCACCCGAAGCGGTATTGTTCCTGCTGGGCACCCAGATGGATTACGAAATCACCAAATTGCGTTCGGGTTTTGTATTCAACAATCCGAATCAGACTTCGGCCTGTGGCTGTGGGGAGAGCGTCACGCTGGTGGCCGCAACTCCGCCTACGCTCGAAGATGCGTAATATATATGTTCGAAGATGCATAATATCATTGAAAACAAAGGGGTAAGTTATGGGTTTTATCGGTTGGATTATTGTTGGCGGCATCGCCGGATTTATAGCAGAGAAATTTATGCAGGCTAATCACGGCATTTTGACAAATATTTTTGTCGGCATGCTGGGTGGTATGGTTGGTGGTTGGGTGTTTGGTATTTTGGGGCTAAACTTTGGTGGTTTTTTTGGCTCGATTATCACTGCCGCCGTCGGTGCCTGCATCATCATCTGGATTTACCGCGCCATTCGTAACAAAGAGCAAGGGCACCCGGTTGACCCGATCATGCCATCGGGACGCGATAAGTCTGACGATTTCACTGGGATGAATTAAGCCACCATGGTGACGCTTCTCGACACGGTTTCCGATTCAATTCCGCAACGACCAAGACACCCGGAAAAAGCCCACCGACCGGACCAGCCGGTATTGAGAAAACCGGACTGGATCAGGGTGCGCGCCAATACCTCCGCTCAGTTCCAGGAAACCCGCGACATTGTCAAAGAAAATGGCCTGGTCACCGTTTGTGAAGAGGCGGGCTGCCCCAATATTGGCGAATGCTGGTCAAAAAAACACGCCACCATGATGATCATGGGGGACACCTGCACCCGCGCCTGCGCCTTTTGCAACGTGCGCACTGGCAAGCCGGAACCGCTGGACAATAAAGAACCCGAAAATGTGGCGCTCGCCGTATCCAAGCTGGGCCTGCGCCATGTGGTAATTACTTCGGTGGACAGGGATGATCTGGATGATGGCGGCGCCCAACACATTGCCGATACAATTTACGCCATTCGAAGGGCAACTCCAAAAACCACCATCGAAGTGTTGACCCCGGATTTTTTGCGCAAACAAGGAGCGCTGGAAATTGTTGTCGAAGCGAAGCCGGACGTGTTTAATCACAACATTGAAACGGTGCCGGGAAAATATCTGACCGTTCGGCCCGGAGCGCGCTATTACCATTCAATCCGCCTGCTGGAACGGGTGAAGGAGTTGGATCCTGCCATGTTCACCAAATCGGGCCTGATGGTCGGGTTTGGAGAAACCCGCAATGAAGTGCATCAACTGATGGATGATTTGCGCGTGGCAAACGTCGACTTCCTCACCATCGGGCAATATTTACAGCCGACCAAAAAGCATCACGCAATTGAACGGTTCATAACTCCGGATGAATTCAAATCTTTTGAAACCACCGCTTATGCGAAGGGTTTTTTGTTGGTGTCCTCCAGCCCGCTAACGCGCTCATCTTATCACGCGGATGAAGATTTTGCGCAATTGCGTGCCGCGCGTGAAAACCAGACAACCATGACTTAACATGCCTCACTTTGAAAAAATTCACCCGGTAAATCATAGCGCCGAAAATATGTTTGCACTTGTGGCCGATATTGAAAAATATCCCGAATTTGTGCCCCTTTGTCAGGATTTGAATATCCTTTCCACCCGGCAAAAAGGCGGGCGGGAAATCCTTCTGGCGGACATGACCGCGGGGTA
>QILU01000212.1 GCA_003233475.1 Ahrensia sp. | reverse complement strand
TTCCCGTCATCGTCCCGATTTCTGTCGGAATTATTGGCACGCTTTTTGCGCTTCCGATTGGCGTTGCCCACGTCCTGTTGTCGTTTGAGCGCCTGATTCACCCGTAATTTCATTCGATCTTCAAGGGTTAGCACACCGTTTGGCAATCTGGCCCCGCGGATGCGCAAATCACCGAGATTGAGTATTTTTTTCTTCTTTTCTGGTGCTTTTCCCAGGGCCAGGATAGTGTCGCTCTTGGCTGGTGCTTCCAGCGTCAGAACGCTGCTTGCAGATACCTGACCAACCCAAAGGGAAGTAAGCCCCAGGGTGAGTGCGTAAATTGTTTGCTTTTTCATAGTTTGTCTCCACCGTATTTTTATTGTCCCTCACTCAATATGCCCGAATTTTTTGTTTGCATCCGGTTCAAGGGATTGTTGGTACTTGAGTTAAATTTGAACTTTGGCTTTGATGCTTTGTTAACGATACCGTAGATTTCCAATTCAAAACGGCCAATATTTTTCAAGGATTTGACTATGACCAGTGCTTACGACAGGGACCTTGATCGAAATTCAGCTAATTATTCCCAGCTTACACCCCTTACATTTATAAACCGTGCGCGGGATGTATTTGGCCATCGCACGGCATACGCTTACGAGGATGCCAAGCGCACATGGGCCCAGGTTCATCAGCGCTGTGTTCAATTTGCCGGGGCGTTGAACCGGGCAGGTATCGGGAAAAATGATACGGTGGCGATACTTGCCCCGAATATTCCGGAAATGTTTGAGATTCAGTTTGCGGTTCCCATGTCCGGGGCGGTGATGAACCCGATCAACACCCGGCTCGATGGAGCAACCATCGCCTATATTCTAGACCATGGGCAGGCCAGGGTTTTGATCACCGATACAAGGTTTTCTGTAGAAGTTAAAAAGGCGCTGGAAATTCATAACAACTCCAACCTTCTGGTGATTGATATTGTGGATTTGCTGACCGATGAGCCTGAAGGAGAGCGATTGGGAAGGATCGACTATGAGAGTTTTTTAACAGGTGGGGACAAGGAATTTGAATGGTCCATGCCGGGAGATGAATGGGATGCAATTTCTCTCAATTATACATCCGGCACAACCAGCAATCCTAAAGGAGTGGTGGTGCACCACCGGGGGGCTTATCTGATTGCATTGGGTACGATTGTCGCATGGCCAATTTCGGAAGGGGCGGAGGCGGGGTCTTTTCCCGTTCACATGTCGGTGGTGCCTTTGTTTCATTGCAATGGCTGGGGGCATACTTGGGGCCTTGCGGCGAGCGGGGGCATGAGTGTTTTGATCCGCAATATCAACGCAAAAAACCTTTATGCCGGGATAGCAAAACACCGGGTTACGCATTTTGGCGGGGCGCCGATTGTTTTGTCTTTGTTGATCAATGCAACGGAAGAAGAAAAGAAGCCCTTTGATTGGCTGATCCGTGTTTATACAGCTGCAGCACCACCACCGCCCTCGGTAATGGATGCATTCAAGAAGGCAGGCTTTCAACTGACCCATGTCTATGGACTGACTGAAACCTATGGCCATGTGGTGGAGTGCGTTCCCCAGGAAGACTGGAGTGATCTTGATGCTGGGGCTCTGGCTGAGATGAACGCCCGTCAGGGGGTAGGTTATGCGGTTACTGAAAATGTTATGGTAGCGGACAGTGAGACGATGGAGCCGATTCAAGCTGATGGGAAAACCATGGGCGAGATTATGATCCGCGGTAACGTGGTGATGAAAGGCTATTTCAGAAACAAAGAAGCTAGTGAAGCGGCTTTCAAAGGCGGCTGGTTCCACACGGGGGACTTGGCGGTGATGCACGCGGATGGCTATCTGCAAATCAAAGACCGTTCCAAGGATATTATAATTTCTGGTGGGGAGAATATTTCATCAGTCGAAATTGAGGCGGCGCTGTTTAAGCACCCGGATGTGATGCTGGCTGCGGTGGTCGCAAAACCCGATGAGAAATGGGGTGAAACCCCTTGTGCATTTCTTGAGATGCGGGACGAGGCGAAGGTAACGGAAGTTGAAATCATCGCCTTTTGCCGCGAAAACCTGGCAGGTTTTAAGGTTCCTAAAACTATTATTTTTCAGGAATTGCCGAGAACCAGCACAGGCAAGATCCAAAAATATGTTTTGCGGGATCAGGTGCGGGATGGATAGGGCACTTTCGGCCAATATTGATTCAAGAGCTTTGTCTTGACGGAATGGGGCATGATTTCTAACTTGCGATCAAATTCTCTAATCTCGGTTCGCCATGCCTGATAAATCTTCAAAACCAGCTGGAAAACGCCGTGAAAGTGATGGCACTTCTGAAAGCGGGGAGTTGTCCGCACGGTTTGATAAATTAAAAAGCAAACTGGACGGACATAACGAAGCAAAAGCCAAATGGGCAAAAGACCCTAAAAACCCGGATAATCGGCGCGGCCGCGATGGTATCGCTCAGGCGCTCCGGTTAAGCTCTGAATTTATTGCCGGTGTGGTGGTCGGTGCAGCGATAGGCTATGGAATTGATACGTATTTTGGCACTTCTCCCTGGGGGATGATCGTGTTTTTCCTGTTGGGATTTGGGGCGGCAGTAATCAACGTTATGCGGGCAGCGGGAATGGTTGCTGAGTCTGAAATGCGCTTGAAACCCGCCCGTGATTTGCAAAAAAGGCAAGATGTCGCAGATTCCGGTGGGGAGGATGGCAAATAATTGCCGATTTAGTGAAATAAAAGAAAAACGGCCTTGAGCAACGGGGTCTTTTTGTGCCAAACGATCAATGATAAAGCCGAGAATTTTCGGCCTTAATATTTTTTGCCGGGCCAACGGGTGCGGCGTACCAATAAAGAGTGATGAGACCAAGTTGGCAACCGATCCAATCCAACAGTTTGAGATTTCGAAAATCCTGCCGCTTGAGGTTCTGGGTCAGGATATTTCTTTCACCAATTCATCCCTGTTCATGGTGTTGACTTTGGTGGTGTCCACCGGGTTCTTGGTTTTCACGACTTCCGGCCGCGGGCTTATTCCCGGGCGTTTGCAATCAATATCTGAGATGGCCTATGAATTTGTGGCCAATTTGTTGCGAGACAGCGCGGGCAACGAGGGCATGAAGTTTTTCCCACTGGTTTTCTCCCTGTTCGTGTTCATTCTGGTTTCCAATCTGTTCGGGATGTTCCCCTATTTTTTCACGGTGATGAGCCACATTATTATTACGGCCGCTTTGGCGCTGCTGGTGATCGGGATCGTTGTCATTTATGGTTTCTGGCGCAATGGTTTAGGGTTTCTCAAATTGTTTGTTCCTCAGGGCGTGCCTCTGGTGCTGGCGGTTGTGATTGTGCCGATTGAAGTTTTGTCTTTCATTTCGCGGCCTATTTCATTGTCCGTTCGATTGTTTGCCAATATGCTGGCGGGTCACATTACCCTGAAAGTGTTTGCCGGATTTATTGTCAGTTTGAGTGCATTGGGTATCGGCGGGATAATCGGCAGCATTTTGCCGCTTGCATTCACCGTGGCTTTAACCGCACTGGAATTTCTTGTTGCCTTCCTTCAAGCTTATGTGTTCGCTATTTTGACCTGCATGTACTTGAATGATGCAATTCACCCATCACACTAATCGACATAACAACTCAACTAACTCAAAGGATTAATATTATGGAAGCAGATGCAGCAAAATTGATCGGCGCGGGTCTCGCATGTATTGGAATGGGTGGTGCCGGCGTTGGCCTTGGCAACCTGTTTGGACAATATCTTAACGGTGCTTTGCGCAACCCTTCGGCAGCAGATGGCCAGTTTGGCCGTTTGATATTCGGTTTTGCGGTGACAGAGGCCCTCGGCATCTTCTCACTGTTGATCGCCCTTCTCCTCATTTTCGCGGTATAATTTAAGCGAATATTTTTTTCGGAAAGGCTCGCCTTTTCGAATACCCTTTTGAGGAGGGAATATGGCAAAAGATACCATCAATACGGAAACCGGGGTTGCTGCTGATCAAGGTGGCGGGAACAATTTTCCGCCATTTGATTCAACGACCTTTTCGTCCCAGTTGTTATGGCTGGCGATTACCTTTGGGCTGTTTTATTACCTGATGTCCAAAGTGGCTTTGCCGCGTATTTCGTCAATTCTGGAAACCCGTAGTGACAGGATTGCGCAGGATCTCGAAGAGGCTAATCGGCTGAAGGAAGAGTCTGATGCCGCAATTGCCGCCTATGAGCAGGAATTGGCGGAAGCAAAATCCCGTGCCCATGGTATTGCACAGGAGGCTCGCGACACCGCTAAGGCTGAGTTGGAAACAAAACGGGCTGGAGTTGAGGCTGATTTGGCGGATAAAATTTCCGAAGCTGAAAAACGCATAGCGGATATTAAATCGAAGGCTATGAAGGAAGTGGGCGCAATCGCTCAAGACACTACCGAAGCGCTGGTCAGCCAATTGCTTGGGGGCAAAATTTCCAAGGCCGATATCGCGTTCGCGATTGCCGGTGCGAGACGTTAGAGTTTTTTCACGCGGTTCCTTAATCCTTTTGGTGATTTCATCAAAAGGGGAACGGCTTTAGGAGAATAGCATGAAGTTTGATGCATCATTCTGGACACTGGTCTCGCTGCTAATTTTTCTGGCTCTCATGTTTTACTTGAAAGTGCCGGGAATGATCACAAAAGCACTGGATGACCGTTCTGATAAGATTCGCAATGATCTTGAAGAAGCCCGTCGGTTGCGCGAAGAGGCTCAACAATTGCTGGCTGAATATCAGCGCAAGAGAAAAGAAGCCGAGCACGAAGCTGAAAGCATTATCGCCTCCGCCAAGCGTGAAGCAGAGGCCATGGCAAAAGAAGCGGAACAAAAGACGGAGGAATATATCACCCGCCGCACCGCTTTGGCTGAACAAAAAATTGCCCAGGCCGAAGGACAGGCATTGGCAGAAGTCAAAGCTTCCGCCGTTGATCTTGCCGTAGAAGCGGCCCAATCGGTCATTGGCAAAAAGATGGGCGGGGCTGCCAGCGATGATTTGTTTAAGAAAAGCCTGTCAGAACTTAAGGCACGAATGAATTAAGTGCTTGCCGCCGCAACCGGAGCAAATGTTTTTCGGTGCAATTCACAAATTCCAATGTGCTGCAATGCCTGCCTGTGGGCCTTTGTGGGATAGCCCTTGTGTTTGTCAAATTCATAACCAGGAAAATATTCGTCTGCTCGCACCATCATGCGGTCGCGGGTTACCTTTGCCACAATTGAAGCTGCTGCTATGGAAAGTGAGCGGGCATCTCCTTTGATGATCGGGGTTGAGGGGCAAATCATGTTTTGCGGCAATGCGTTGCCGTCGATCAAGGCGTGGTCGGGGGGGATTTCAAGTGCCCTAGCTGCGGTTGCCATTGCCAGCAGGGAGGCCGCGCGGATGTTGATCTGGTCGATTGTTTTTGAGCAAACGCTGGCAATGGACACGGTGGATGAGAAAAGAATTTCTTCAAACAGATGTTCTCTTGTTTTTGGGGTCAATTTTTTGGAATCATTCAGGCCATCGGGAATATTGT
>QILU01000017.1 GCA_003233475.1 Ahrensia sp. | reverse complement strand
ATGTAATGGCGGTATCTTCGTTGGTGGTCACCGCGTCATCGGTTATATCGACGACAGGGGTAACCGAAATATCGATCGTGTTGGTCAGAGTGGAATTGGGCTGGCCTTCATTGTCGTCGGTCAGCACGGTTAGCAGCGCCGGGCCGTTATAATCGGGAGTGTTATTGTAACTCAGGCCTTCAAGGGCGGCGTTGATTTGTGCCTGGGTTCCGCTGATGGTGACATTGGCCGTGCCATCAGTGGTAACGGTGGCACCACTGCCGAAAGCCACACTCATTGTTCCGTTGGTCACGGTTAAAGTGACCGTCATTGCATCCCCGTCCGGGTCGCCAACAGTAATTGCATTGCCGTTTGCCGTATTAAATACGAGCGCCGTGTCTTCAGGGGTTGTGGTGGCGAGAATCGGCGTACCTCCGGTTACCGGAACCGTGGTTGTGGGCGGGAGATTAACGTCGGTGATTGTGGTAGTGACATCGTCGGACGCGGACTCAACGAATGAGTTTCCGGCATTTGTCAGGGCAATCTGATAATCTTCCGGGCCTTCAAAATCACCATCGGCATTGGCGGCAATTGAGAATGACAGGGTCTGGTTTGCCGGATTGTTTTGCGGGCCAAAAACAATTCTTGTGTTGTCGGCCAGGGAGGCTGAGTTGAACGAGAATTGCTCAAAACGGTCGCCGGTACCATCACTAATGCCCACGGTGGCGCTGTTGCCCTGGTTGTAGGTGCCACTGGTCAGTGTCACATCGTCGTAACGGAATTCAATTTCATTGCTGCCTTCGCGTAACACCACCTGGAAGGTGAGCGTCTGGGCCGCATTGTTGTTAAAAAATATAACAACATCATTATATTGAACAATAAATTCCCGTTGACCGGGAACTCCCTGGGTCATGGTATAAACATCGTCACTATTGGACTGGTTCATACCGATAACATCCCAAAACGGAGCAATGGCTGGTAAATTTGCCAATGTCGAAGTGGCAAAGCTGGTATTGGTATAGGCGGGGGCACCGCCTGGTGACGCGCCGCCAAATGTCAGGATACCGAAATCACTAACATATAAATCATTATAAGTCTGACCATAAAAATCAAAGTCGAACCCCACGCCTACAAGGGTGGGGTCGAACAGGCCGATGCCCAGGGCGGTGGCACCCGGATCGCCCGAAATATCCTGGAAATTTGATCCGGGCAGGCTCTGAGAATTGTAATCGCCCGAATAAGTGAGCGTTGTGCCATCAAAAGTAAAATATGGCGACGCATCGGCAGCGGCCTGCACAGCGGCGGCCACATCGGCGTAATCGCCGGAGGTTGTATCCACATTGATCGCAGAAATATCAACCGAAATAGGGGTGCCCATGATCGGCACCGCGTCCAGGGTGATGGTGTAACTGGCGGCTGCGCCCTCAGCGACGCTCGCATCCCCGGTGATTGTCCATGTGGGGGCATTGATGGTGATGTTGGCGGTATCGGTGCTGCCATCCACATCCTGCAATACGTAAGAAAAGATTTCCTGCCCGGCGAGATTAGCGGCTCCAATGAAAGTCAGCGTACCATCAACGTTTAAGGTTACGGTGCCCGCGCCGCTCGTAAGGGTGATCGTTTGGGTGGGAGAAATTGCCTGTCCGTCGACTTGAGTAATTTGCGGCCCGCCATCGGGAACATCGTCATTCTCCAGCGGGTTCAAAACAACCGTCTGGCCCGCATAGGTGGTATAAATATCATCGTTTGCGGTTACCGGGTCGTCGATATTATCAACGGAGAAGTTCAGTTGAACCACCGCTGAATTGGCAGACAGAACACTCACCTGATTTTCGGCGTTCACCTCGGAGGCCACCGCCATCACATCAACGGTATAATTTCCAAGAGCAACCGGGGTTTGCAAACGAAGGGCTGCAAAATCTGCGGCCGCAACAGTTACAACCCCCGCGACCGGGGTCTGGGGCACGCCACTGATGAAGAATGTTGCTCCGGCGGGAATATTTGAAAACTGATATTCTGTAATTTCTTCAGACCCATCGGAATCCACGGGAACGGCGCTCACCAGGGGTGAAATATTCATCATCGCACTTGGGCCTGAGTTGCCTGCGGTTGTGGAAATATTTGGCGCGTCCGCCACCGCAGCAACCAGAAAAGTAACGTCCTCGGTGGCTGATGTGGTGGAACCATTTGGCTCGGTTGATTCCACCGTCAGGGCAACAACAATATCAATATCCGAATGATCATCTATTGCCGGGCGGGTGATGAATATATTGGTCAAATCCCAGCCATCCAGATAGGCGATATCGCCGGTTCCGGTTGAAGTGAACTGCCTGGTCCCGTCGGTTACTGTTAAGCCTGCCGGGATGTTGGAAATATTGTAACGCAGGGTTTCAGATCCGTCCGTATCGCCCTGAGTTGTAGTTACATCAACCGCATTGGTGCTCTGGTCTTCGTCGGAAACGGCGGCTGTTAATCCAACCGGCACATTTGGGGCATCTGCCACCCCACGAATATTTATCGAGGCGTAGGACTGGCTGGTAAAGCCATTGCCGTCGTCAATGGTGTAATTAAAAAACTCAACACCGCTATAATCTGTGGCCGGAGAATAATCAAAGGAGCCATCGGCATAGAGTGTCAATATCGCACCCGATGGCATGGTATGGGTAACCGGGCTGGGGGCGCCCACAGCATTGACCGGAATGACGACACCGTTCCCGTCAATTGCGGAAATAACGGTGAGCGGATCGTTTTGCGGATCCACATCATTGGCCAACAGGCCGCCTGCGGCTGTGGTTGATATGGTTGTATCCTCATCCCCGACATAAAGATCACGGATGGCGGTTGGCTGGTTGATGATTGTACCAAAGGTAATCGCTGTGTTGGCAATACCACTGGCAAATGCCCCATCAAACACCTGCACATCGATGGAGCGTGGCGTTTGATCAAAGGTGATAAGGGAATTGGAAAAGGTGATTGACTGAATTGCGGTCTGATAATCCTGCGCACTGGTATTGCCCACCATGGTCACAGTGATAATGCCCGGTACCGATGTATCCACGCTCGCCGTTATGCCAATACTGGCAAGCGTCGCCGTATCGACGTTCAATACATCGCCTGCAAACGCATTTGAAAGAATCACGGTCGCGCTTGAAGCCGTGCTGTTTGCGTTGGTGACCGAGATATCCCCATCGGCAATTTCAACGGGAGCTCCGCCGGTTCCGTTGGAATAATAGATAGTCTGGTAGTTAGACCCTGTAGCGCCGGATGAATCGTTGTCATCCAGATCAATGCCCGTCGCGAATGCGGTCTCGGGGTTGGTGAAAACAAGATCCCCGTCACCATCATGGTTGTAATAGGCGTAAGGGGTGCGGGTTTCATAGGTCAAGGTCAACTGATTGACCGTATCCCAGGCATATTGCACCCAACTTGTCTGCTCACTGTCCTGGTTCGCGGAACCGGTGGCGCGGATATTTGTGCCGTCATTGCTGACGTTCAAACTGGTGCCGGCCTGAACGGTGTAAGAAGAGAGATCGGCAAGCGCCGCCGAAAGTGTTTCGCGGGTTGTGACAGTTCCCGGCGCTGTGCCATCAATATCTGCCGTGGTGAAACTCACTTCACCCAAAGAGGCTTGTACCGTTTGATTTGTACCGGATATAAATATTTCCCAAACAACGGTGGCGCTTCCGGTATTGCCGTTGTTAAACCCGGTTGATGATGAGTTATGCACATAGACTCTAAAATCATCCACGGTGTCGTCGGTGGGGGTGCCTTCATCAACCGCGCGGGTTCCAAAACCAACGAATATTTCCGCTGCATTGGTAACAGCGGTTACCGTTGCAACAACATCGACACTAATGGGTGGATTGATGCCATCATCAACGGTGCCTGCATTTGTCCAAACTGCAACTGTTCCGACCGTACCCACCGGGCCAAATTGCGGAGCGCCCGCCGGGGTGAATTCATTAACATAGGTAACTGTTGGAGCGTCGACCGTTCCTAATTCAAATACACCCAGAATTCCCTGAAACCCCATGGGTTCCATTGCCCTTGCTTCAATCTCCCCTTGAACGACTTCAAGATCCCAGTCACCGCCTTTTTCAGCAGCGCCAGTTATATCATCGGATGCGGCAACATCAGCGCCCGTAACGGCGGCCAGTTGGGCAGCGGCAGTGTTGCCGACTTCGCCAGCGGCAAATTCGCAACCATAAATAAGAATATCACCGTCTTCGCTCAATGAAGCACCAATGCGGGTTAAGGCTTCCACATAGGTTGTGGTGATTGTGTCACTGGAAAGTTGAGCCGTTCCCAGATTGAGGAACCCTTGTCCCCCATGGGAGAAAATGTGTACCGCGGAAATATCTTCACGGCCTTCGAGAATATCAGCAATCTGCTCAACACCGTCGGATTGCAGATCGAGGATGTGAACCTCAACATCGGGATCAAGCTCACTGAGCAATTTTCCGATTTCCTCCACACTGCCATCAATGAAAACAACTTCACGAGAGAGATCACGTTCAGGGGCTGGAACGTTGCCTTCGTCGGGAAGATTATCTGTATCAAGCAGGGCATTTGCCTGCTCATTGGCATCGGCAAATTCTGAATGAACCGATAAGTCGGCCATATCGCTAACGGTTTCAGCGCCCGCTGCATCGAGCAAAATCCGTGGCTCTAAAACACGCATTAGAGGTTTGTCTGCCTTGGGAACCTCAACAGAGGTTTTTCCGCGCTTAAATACTTTTCCAAATGCAGACAGCATTGTCATACCCCTTGTGGCCCCTCGCGCCACAATTGCCCCTGCAAAGTGACGTTAGGTAACCAATAGATCAAGATTCTGGAATCCGGACGGAATCCAACTGGTTAACTTTTGCTGAAATAGGGTTAACAGGCTGTTAAAATGTCACGACTTTAGAGTCATCTGGTTAAGCTTTGAGACCGGGATTATTGAGATTTTTACCAAAACAATTGTTGAAAAATTTTAAGAATTTTGACTCGATTGGTAATCGTTGAAACAAGCGATCGTCTGCAAGCAGGAATTCAAACGGGAAATAAATACGAAATTGCTAATCCAACGCCAATTACAAGCACAAAATATACGGTCCGCCGTTTCATAACTTACTCCCTTACAGCCGTTAAGCATGGCAATCGTTTTTCAAAATTTGCCCTGCCTGAATGATGAATGTAAGGAAAGCCTGCGCGCAATTCAAACAAAACCCGCATGGGTGCGATCCGATG
>QILU01000018.1 GCA_003233475.1 Ahrensia sp. | reverse complement strand
AGCACTTGAGAAACGTAGGCAATAAATGCGCTGATGATACGAATTGAAAATGCAATGAGAGCCGTGCGAAGGGCGCGGGACTTCTCATCTTTACCCGCCACCACGGCATCCGCCATAGTAAACCCCCTGTCGATGGGCGTTCCCCACCGATTGCGAGCAAACCCGGGCACAAGAGGGCCCAGTAGCTTTGAGGGAAGGATGTTCTCAAACATGAGGTGGCGAATTTCCAGGTTGCCAACTGCGCAGGGAAGATAAAAAAACACAGTTATATGCGGGTGTTGGCTTATTATGCGCGCAATTCGTTTAAGATTTTATTGGAAATTGCCCCATGACTTGAAGGTTGGGTTAAGGCTTGATTAACCGGAAAAACCGCCTGATTCGAGGAATATCTGCTCTTTAGCCGTAGTTGTTCGACCCAATACCGGGTTGCGATGGGGAAAACGGCCAAATTTTTCGATAATTTCCAGATGTTCAATTGCTGATTTCAAGTTGTCTTCCAAGTTCAAGCGTTCAAATTCTGCGACACAGGATTTCTGATCTTCCAGGTTTTCGGAATGCATTAAGGGGAGGTAGCAAAAAGAACCAATGTCAGTTCGCATTTTGCGGTCATCACCAACACTTATGGCGGTTTTAACAATGGCCTGGCAGGCCGCATCCTGAGCATAGGCTTTTGCGTCGTTACGATAAAGGTTGCGGGAAAACTGATCCAGCACCAAAATTAATGCCAGGGTGTCATCCGGGGTACTTGTCCATTGGCCCAACTTACCGGCTGCAGCTTGTGAAAGGGTTTCACCAAATCGGTCCAAAATTTTGGCATCAAAATCCGCATCCTTTTTCCACCATTTAGCGGGGCCGGCATTTGCCCAGAATTCGTTGACATCATGGGGGGTGGCCATTTTAATACCTCTTATCAGCAGTGCAGAAAATCATTTTTTACCTTACCAGCGCTTTGGTGTATATGGAATTTTGTTTATGGATGGGATTAGAAGAAGTAATGGGCCGGGATTTGGAATTAGACTTGCGCGGTTATCAATGCCCGCTCCCCGTTTTGAAAGCGCGTAATCAGCTTCGTAAAATGAACGCGGGAGAGCAGGTCTGGGTGCATACAGATGATCCCCTTGCGATTTTGGACATCCCGCACTTTTGTTCGCAATATGGACAGGAACTTGTGACTCAAGCGGCCGGCCGAGGGGACGAATACCGGTTTCTTATCAAACGATGCGGGAACAAGCTTTAGAATTTTTTCCCCGGTACCGCTAACGGGTTATTATCAAGGGCTTGTTTGTCCGGAGAATCAACACCGATTTTTCCGGTTAAACCATTAAACAATTTTTGCACAAATTCCTCCGACAGGTCTTTTGTGATCATTACTATTCTTGTGCGGTGATCATTGTCCGGCCAATTTGGCAGGGTGGCGGGGGGATGGAAAACCTGTTGAACGCCGTGAATGACCACCGGGCGCTCCGGGTGTTCGGATATGTTTACAATGCCCTTAACGCGCAGCAGATTTGGACCGTGGGCAGAACGAAGAAGATCAATAAAGGTTGCCAGCGTGGTGGCGCTGATTGGTTGATCGTGGGTTAAACTAAAAGCCCGGATACGGGCATCGTGACGGTTTACGTCGTGATGATGGTGTTGGTGATTATCTTTGCCTGCTTCATCGTTTAACCAGCGGGAGACATCTGCCGTTTTGGTTTCCGGATTGTAAAGACCGCAATTGAACAATTCTTCCACTGCGGGAGATTGAACCACATTGTCGTAAATTTTGGCACTTGGATTTAATGCGCACAGGCGGGAGCGTATTTGGCTCAAGTTTTTCTCCAAACCGGATTTGGTAATGATAATTCGGTCGGCGACTGACACCTGTTTTACGGCTTCTTCATGGTTGTCCAGCGTCGTCATGCCGTTTACGGCGTCCACCAAAGTTATTACACCATCAAGCCGCAGCGCTTCGCTTAATATGGGGTGGCCCATAATGGCGTGTAAAATTGGGGCGGGGTCGGCAAGCCCGGTGGTCTCAATCACGATGCGTTTGGGGCGGGGGTTGCGGTTAAGCAGGCGGGTGAATGTATCAATTAAATCGCCTCGAATGGTGCAGCAAAGACAACCATCAGATAGTTCCACGATACCTTCGTCAGCGGTCTCAATCAAAAGGTGGTCAATGCCCACATCACCAAATTCATTGATGATAAGTGCTGTGTCTTTTAATGCGCCCTGGTTGAGCAAACGGTTGAGAAGGGTGGTTTTTCCTGAGCCCAAAAACCCGGTTATCAAAGATACTGGAGTTGGGTTGTTCACGGGGAAACGGGGCGGAAAGTGGGGAGGCGAATTTTGGACTGCTTTCTCGATGGGCGCGAAGTTTTACCAAATACAACTGCAAGGGGTCGTTTGTTAAAAACACGGGGCTGCAACCACGGTGATTTGATAATGGCCTTTCCAGCACCGGGTTCATAACGGGCTGCACGGGCTTTTTTTGTGCAAAGAATATTTCGCATATTGCGCGGTCCTGTCGGCACCGGGCCGGAGGGCTTTAGCTGATCAAGGGGAATGCCACTGTTCAAAGGCAATTCAAATCCTTCAGTTATTAGCTTTGCCGCATCAACGGCTCTGGAGGTTTGGGAACCCCGGCCCAGCACAATTGCAGCAATACGGCGGCCTGACCGGGTGGCGGAGCCAATATAGTTGTAACCCGAAGCGCAAACAAATCCGGTCTTAAACCCATCTGCGCCGCGAAAACGTTCCAACAATAAATTATAGGAATAAAAATTACGCTTGATGATTTTACCTTTTTTGGTGCGGCTGGGAGCCAACACCGAAGGGTTGCGGAACAATCCAGCGTATTGTGGAAACTCTTTGTGGATTGCGCTGATCAATATTGCCAGATCACGGGCTGTTGTGACTTGTTGCCTGTCGTGCAGGCCGTGGGGATTGGTAAACCGGGAATCGCTCATACCCAGTCGGGCCGCTTCAAGGTTCATGCGACGGGTGAAGTTTTCAAGTGTGCCTGAAGCAGATTCTCCAATGGCCACAGCGATATCGTTGGCAGATTTCACCACCAATAATTTTAGCGCGTTTTCCATAGTGAGAGTTGTACCGGTGCGATAACCCATTCGGCCTGGTGGCTGGCGATGGGCTAACGGGCTAATTCGCACCGGGTTGGAAGAGCTGATTTCTCCAGACTGGATGGCGCGGAATGTAACATACGCTGTCATCAGCTTGGTGAGTGACGCAGGATACCAAAGGTCGAATGCCTGTTGTTGGGAGAGAACTTTCCCGGAATCCAAATCAATCAATAAATGGGGTACTGCGCGGGTAGCAGTTGCATAAAGTGCGGTGATTAAAAAAACAGCTAAGCGGAATAAATGAAGCATTTGGGCCTGGTCGTCGTGTTTGGAGAGAGCTTGTTGTTGAATTGTTTAGAGCGTTTTGCGAGCAATGGGAATCATATGAGCGTGTATTACACAACCTTGATTTTCTTAAGGTAAAAAAGGAGCCAGCACTTTTTGCAATGCCTTCGCTCCGGCGTGCAGGGAATGGCGTGTTTGGATGCTTGTTTTTGCGGTCTGTCCCAGATCTTTGCGCAGGGAAGGGTGGGAGATCAGACTCATCAGATTTTCTCTAAACCCGGCGGCATTATTTTCTTCGGCCAATAGGCCCGTCTCGCCATGATAAACGGTAAGCGGGACGCCCATGGAGCGTAACGCGGCGACGGGCAACCCCATTAATTGCGCTTCCATATAGACCATGCCGATGGGTTCTTTCCATCCTGGCCATACGAACAAATCTGCCCCTGCCATGTGGGCCAAGACATCATTGTGAGAAATGGCACCTGTAAAATGCAAGCGGGCAGGATCAATTGAGCCAAAAAATTCGTGCACTGTTTCTTCCTCCGGCCCGCCGCCAATAAGCACAAGATTCCAATGCAGGCTTTGCAATGGTTCGAGCGCCTTTGCCAGCAACTCAAAATTCTTCACCTTTTTTCCCGGGCGCATCATACCGGCTGTTACCAAAACCGGTGCACCGGGGCGCCAATGGGGAGGGTGATTAATGGAAGGCAGGCTTTCCGGCAGGGCAGTATCAATGAAGGGGGGAATATTCGTGATATTCTTCGTGCTTCCAAGGAGGCCCTTCAGATAGGCACGGTCGGTGTGTTTGAACGCTATGTGATGGTCGGCTTTACGGATTCCGATTTGTGCCTCATCACGCCAACGGGCCCACCGGTCGTTACCATCTTCAAATCCCTGCCCGGTACGGGCGGCTTCCACGGTGAGGTAGGGAATTGAAAGCGCTTTGGATATAATCGGCCCAATCCAATCGGGTGCTTTGCAATAAGGATGGTAGGTGAGCCATAAATCCGGCGGGTTGGTGCGCAGGTTTTTGAGAATTGTATTCGCCTCAATCAAAGCATCTTGTTTTTTTTGTTTGAGAATTTCATCGGCTTCTCGCTTGGAATAGGCGATGAAACGGGAGGCTAATTTTACTTCATGTCCGGCGATGGTCAGAGCCTTAATCAAATTTTTTGCTACCAGCCGGTCACCAGAAGCGATTGGGTGATCCGGAGGTTTGATCGGGGCGTAAATTGCAATTTTGCTCATGAAATACTCTGTGGGTTTTTCCGCTGAGGTTAGTCTTGTTTTCTATCTTTAATCCATTGGCGGATAAATTTGGCGGAATTATCCACCCCGTTGAAATTGATTTTGCGGTTTACCGGAGAAAGTTTCTTGGCGACACCTATGGCTTTTGACAGGCTGGCGGGGGAGAGTTTTGATTGGGGCAGGGAAATTGCATAACCGGCTTTTTCCAGAAGCTCAGCCCGGCGCAATTGCTCGCTTTGTCCTTCCGTATCATAGGGCACAAAAACCGCGCTAAATGATCGATTGGAATTTTCTGACTGCACGCTTAAAACATCCATTGCGGTGTTGTAACCGCACTGGGAAATGCTGATTTTTGCTTTGCTCAAATGGGCGGCCAGATTTTCCAGGCGTGGGGTAACCGTGACATGAGGGGGGGCATTTTTTTGTAAATTCTGTACGATTTTTTTCGGAAAATTTGGCCCGGTGGCCAGGCACCAGCGTTTATCGGATCGTTCGATTGCCAGCTTCAATGATGTTTCCATTAGTCCCGCCCCCAAATGCGCCGCCCCCGGCGCTGACGATAATATCAAATTGCTCGATGTTTGGACTGTTGGCTGTTGGTTGAGGCACAACAAAACCCGTATAGGTGAGCTTGTCGTCCACTTCTTTGGCAAGGGGGAAGGTTTCACTCAACCGTATTATTTCGGGGTCCGAATGAACCAGAACATGGTCAAAATGGCTTTGTATCAAATCGCGGGTTTCTTCCACCCGGCCCGCCTTTTTGCGCTCCTGTAAAATATCGCGCACCGATGAAACAATCAGCGGTGGACGTTGCCTTGCGGCCGCAGCATTAAAAAGGGCCGCCAGCTCATTGCGAACCATACGGCGGCCAAATGGGAACGCTTCGATCAAAATAAGATCGGGATTGAGGCCTTCATATATTTTCAATAATTCCACGCATCGGCGTTCTTGATATTCGGGACTGAGTTTGTTTCCATCCCTATCAAGATAAAAGGAATAGGCGTTGTCTGCGGCGCGAATGGGGGGAAGGTAATGAACGCTTCTGGCGTTAAATTTTATTCCGGGAATGAGTTCGCCGCCGTAAATGACATCCACCAAAATTCCGGCATTTGCGATGCCTTCGATCAGCCGTTTTGCACGGTAAACATGACCCACTCCAAGCAGGTGGAGAAAATAAAACAACAGGCTTGGTTTATTTTCCATCGGGATTGCTCAATAACTCCAACAACAAAGAGATTTCGTTAGCTGCGTTGAAATTTTTGTGTACCCGCGCCATTCCTTCTTTGCCCATTATTTTTCGGCGGGCCGGGTCTCGGGCTAATTCTTCAATAGCATTGGCCAATTCCTGAGGAGAATTCGGAGGGATGAGCAAGCCGTTGGCCTGATCCTCAATCAGCTCCGGAATACCGGATATGGGGCTGGAAATAACCGGGAGTTTTTGGCTTTGCGCTTCAACTATAACATTGGGTAACCCGTCGCGGTCTCCGTCGGCAGCAATGCGGCAGGGCAGAATAAACAGGTCCGATTCTCCATAAGCCTGCAAAACGCGCGACTGGGCCTGGCTGCCCAAAAAAGTAAGTTTATTGGAAATTCCAAGCTTTTCGCCTTGCGCTTTTAGTTCACCCAAAAGGGGCCCGCCAGCAATGTGGGTCCAGTGCCAGTGAAGAGATTTTGGTAACAGGGCCAGCGCCTCCAATAATGTGTCCAGGCCTTTTTTTTCAACCGCCCGGCCTACGCTTAGAAGTTGAACAGGCTCATTGGCATTTTTTCCTGTGCGGCTTGAAGGACTGGAAACCGGTGGGGGAAAACGTTCTAAATCAAGGCCGTGGTAGACAAGCCGGACGGCTTTTTTATCGGCTGCAAGGGAAGCCAAATGCTCTGCTCCGCCTTTAGTGCAAGTCACTGTCCAGCGGGCGTCATTTAGTTTTTCGGAAAGTTCCCAATCAGGGGAAGTCCAAATATCTTTGGCGTGGGCGGAAAATGAAAAAGGCAAGTCCCGCATTATGCCCGTATAACGGGTGACTGATCCGGGGGTGTGAATAAAGTGGCCATAAAGCCAGCGGGCATCATCGTGGATCTCTGTCGCGGCAACCAGGGATTGAACAAAGCGGCGAACCCTGTTTCGAGTGCGGTCTCGTTTAAGGTCTTGTAACCAGATATTGCGCGCCCTTATATATCCGGGCAGTTTGCGTGCCTTGCGCCAGGCAGAAAAACAACGCCCCAAATTGTTATGTACATATTCGGGCAGGTAGGTAACCGGGGCCGTAATTTCATGGTGAATAGGGTGGCGTTTGGTATCGGTGGAATGGCGCAGTGAAACAAGTTGCAAATCCAGTCCGGCATTTTGAAAATTTAGTATTTCTTGGGCGATGAAAGTTTCGGAAAGCCGCGGGTAGCCTTTCAAAAAAATAACTATTTTTCCCGAATTTCTTTTTTTCATATGATGTCGGATTCGGCGTGTACAACGGTTTGCTGATCACCGTCATTGTTCAACTCAATCGGATGCGGGTTAAGCAGGTGCTCGACACGGTTGCAGATTGTATCGAGACCATTGAGGCCGATTTTCCAATCCGCCATTGAGGGTGGAGGAGTGTGTGGCAGGGCGTGAAGTGCATCGGCCATTTTGGATGGATCAATGGCTTTATCGGTATCGAGAACCTTGGTAAGACCCAACTCGCTGGCGCGGGTGGCGCGGATAAGTTGTTCTTTACGCGGCTGGGTGCGCGGGACAAACAGTGTTGGTTTGTCGAAACTTATGATTTCGCAAAATGTGTTGTATCCGCACATACCGACAACAGCGGACGCGCCATCCATTATGGTTTCAAGGGCGTTGTCGAAGTCAATTACGGTGATATTTGGCAATATGGCCGCGCGGCGGTGAATGTCTTCCCGTTGTTCGCTTTTCATGAATGGGCCCGGAACCATCACAAGAGGATAAATTAAATTTCGATCAAATTCGCGGGCGGCGAGCACCATGGACATGAGGTCTGCTCCATCCCCTCCGCCTCCGGCAGTAACCAGTATATAATCATCCGGCAATTGGTGTTGATGGGGTGATTCCCGGGTTGGTATTTCCCGCTCCAGGAAACCGGTATAATGGGTGTTTTGAAGAATGCGTTTGGGTACATCGAGGCCTTGCAGTGGGTTCCAGAAATTTTCCGGGCCATAAATCCACACTTCATCGTAAAGGCCTGCGATTTTTTCGATTACCCCTTTTTTGCCCCATTCTTCTTCCAGCAATTTTGGTGAATCCAGCACATCTCGCAGGCCGAGAATAGTTTTGCATCCTTTCATTTGCAGGGCGATGAGGGTTTTCTCCACTTCCCCGCGAAGGCCCATGGGTTCTTTATCCACAATGAAAATATCCGGATCAAAGAGAATGGCGGTTTCCATAATTAACCCTTCGCGCATGGCAAGGGTGTCCTGGATATCGATGTGATCACTGACCGAAGTATAATCACCGGAATAAAGTTTGATAACGCTGGGAATTTTTACAAAATCAACCCGGGCCTTAAAGCCGAAGGCGCCGGCAATTTGCGAACCCGATATAATGAGAACCGTCAGCCCCTTGAACCGTTCCACAAGCGCATGGGCGATAGTACGGCAACGGCGCAAATGACCGAGGCCAAACGTGTCGT
>QILU01000126.1 GCA_003233475.1 Ahrensia sp. | reverse complement strand
ATACATTCCTGCTCAATCAGGGTGGAATCCATATCCGCGATCAACACTTTCTTGCGTCGTCCATCGGCATGTTGCACAACGAAGTCTATTGCATGGGGTGACAGGATTTTCGCCAGATGTTTTTCAGGGGTGGGGGAGGTGTTGGGCAAAGGGATGTCGCAAGCCACCTCGTCGGCCAGAAAATAAACCCCGCTTGCGCCCGTGGCAATTCGGCACTCCTCGGCAATTTCCGGGGTTAAACAAGGGTTTGCAGGGTTGGCAATGAGTGTCGCAACGCGGGCTGAAAAGGCCATGAATACTTTCTGAGGCAGGAGCAAAAGGTGCAAAAACCAGATGCGATTTTGATAGCGGGGCCAACAGCCAGCGGCAAGTCTAGTTACGCCCTGGAAATGGCTCAGCAATGGGGTGGTGAGATTATCAACACTGATTCCATGCAAATCTATCAGATTTTGAACATTTTAACCGCCCGGCCAGAAAAAACCGATTTGCAACAAATTCCCCATCATCTTTATGGATACGTGGATGTGCAGCGTGCCTATTCAGTGTCCCGCTGGCTGAAAGATGCAGGTAAAAAGGCTGAAGAATTGTGGGCCAAAGGCGTTGTTCCAATATTTGTGGGCGGTACTGGTCTGTATTTTCAGGCTTTGGAGAACGGTCTGGCCGATACGCCTGAAATTCCCTTTGAAGTCAGGAATGAAATTAGAAATGCACTGTTGGAACACGGCAGTGAAAAGCTTCATGGGCGATTGAAGAAATTGGACCCGAAAGGGGCGGCCATTTTGCGCCCCACTGATGGCCAGCGGATTGCCCGGGCGCTTGAGGTGGTGAGCGTGAGCGGTAAACCTCTCGCCTATTTTCAGGCACTACCCGTTGGCGCGCCTTTGCTTCGCGACAAGAATTGCTTTCGTCATGTGCTCATGCCTGAGCGGTCTGATCTGCATCAACGAATTAATGCGCGAACGGAGCAAATGCTTGAGGTCGGGGCGGTTGAGGAGGTTCGCGAGCTTTTGTCGTTGAATTTAGACCCTGGTGCAACAGTGATGCGGGCAATCGGGGTGAAACAAATAAGCGATTATATTCAGGGTAAACAAAGCCTTAAGGAGTGCACCGAGAAGATAAAAGCCGCAACAAGGCAGTACTCTAAACGGCAATCGACCTGGTTCAGGGGGCAATTTAGTGATGACTGGCAGTTTAAGGTTAATGAATCCTAGTAATCAAGCTCTCTTTTGGCCTCAAATTATCCCCTTATTTAGAATTAGAAGCTAAAAAATTCCTACGGTTTCTCCCGGGGATGGGGGAATTGCGCCCGGTTGTGGGCAAACGGTCTCCCGTAGTATTGGGAGGGTGGAGTAATATGAGTAAACTGGACACATCGGCCTATTGGATTTACGCAGCCGGCGTAACGGGTAGCATCGCGATGGCGTTTTTTGTGTTTGCGCGCCTAAAATCCGCAACAGATATGCTGATCAACCCGGTTCTTGGGCCATTTGGTATTCTTGAAATCACCTTGGGAATAATGGTGGTGACGCTGATATTCGGGCTTTTTTTCGCCATGCCGATGCTGCGCAAAAATCACCATCAGTCGCTGGAATTGACCGACCGGGCAGCTGAGCTTGAGGTTGCGGTTGTCACCGATCCGCTGACCGGATTGTACAATCGGCGCTATTTTGAAGACGCGCTGAACGAATATTTAAGCGAATTTAACAGCATTGACGCGCCGCTCGCCGTTCTGGCTCTCGATCTTGATCATTTCAAGAGCGTCAACGATACTTATGGGCATGATGCGGGGGATATAGTGCTACGAAAACTATCGGACCGATTGAAAAAGCTTACCCGCGAGCATGATGTTGTTGCTCGTACCGGTGGTGAAGAATTTTGCATTGTGGCGCCGTTTTCCAACGAAGAGCAAATTCGTCCGTTTGCAGAGCGAATATGCCGAATGGTTGCGGAAATGAAGGTGGATATTGGTTCCGTGATTATTCGCCCGACAATTTCAATCGGTGTTGCTTCCACCTCTGATGGGCAAAAAACCCTGGCGGAACTTATGAAGGTTTCGGATCAACGTCTTTATCAGGCAAAAGAGCAGGGCCGGAATCGGGTTTGCACTTGAATATTTATTTGGCTGTTTCGCTGTTGACGAATTTTCCATTCCGGTTATGTTCAGCGAATAATTTTGAACTAAAGAGACAATTTCGTGAGAAATATTGTGATCGTCATTGGTAAGCGCTTTGGCATGTTGGGATGAACTCCAACGTGAATGCTAAAGCGCGTCAGGCTCCCTCGGGGGCCTTTTTTATTGGATGAGTGACAACAAACGGGAAGTTAAGAAAATGGTTGGTAAGAAAGACAGCAATTTGGGCGCACGGGAAATGACCGGGGCGGAAATGGTAATCCAGGCGCTGATCGATAACGGGGTCACTGATTTGTTCGGCTATCCCGGCGGGGCGGTGCTTCCCATCTATGACGAATTGCACCAGCAGGATGATGTGCGGCATTTGCTGGTTCGCCACGAGCAGGGGGCTGGACATGCTGCTGAAGGCTATGCCCGTTCCACTGGAAAGCCCGGGGTTGTTGTTGTTACTTCCGGCCCCGGTGCCACAAATATGGTAACCCCGTTGCAGGATGCTTTGATGGATTCGATCCCGCTTGTGTGTTTAACCGGGCAAGTGCCAACACCGCTAATAGGATCTGATGCTTTTCAGGAATGTGACACGGTGGGCATTACCCGCCCCTGTACCAAACACAACTGGCTGGTGAGTGATGTGAATGATCTGGCTGAAATTATCCATGAGGCATTTCACGTCGCCACCCATGGTCGTCCCGGCCCGGTGGTTGTTGATATTCCCAAGGATGTGCAATTTGCCACCGGCATGTATCATCCCCCCGGTGATTTTGATCATAAGGGATACCAGCCAAAAACGGTTGGGGATATGGATAAGATCAAGGAAGCCATCGCGTTGATGGCCGGGGCGAAAAAGCCGGTAATTTATTCCGGCGGGGGGGTGGTGAATTCCGGCCCGGAAGCGACCCAATTGCTGCGCGAGCTGGTGGAATTGACCAATTTTCCCATCACCTCAACGCTCATGGGGCTTGGGTGTTATCCGGCCAGCGGCAGCAACTGGCTTGGTATGTTGGGCATGCACGGCACCTATGAAGCCAATATGACCATGCATGATTGCGATGTGATGGTGTGCATCGGGGCGCGTTTTGACGACCGCATTACCGGGCGGCTTGATGCCTTTGCTCCAAATTCAAAGATAATTCATATTGATATTGACCCGGCCTCGATCAACAAGGTTGTGGATGTGGAGGTGCCGATTGTTGGCGATGTTGCGCGTGTTCTTGAGGACATGGTTCGGCTGTGGCGAGCGCAAACCAAAAAACCAGCCGCCAGTGACATGAAAAAGTGGTGGGCGCAGATCAACAAATGGCGTGATCGCAACTCCCTTGGTTACGGCAACAATAAAGATGTCATCATGCCCCAATACGCGCTTCAACGGCTGAATGAGCTGGTGAAAGGGCGCGAAACCTATTTCACAACAGAAGTGGGCCAACATCAGATGTGGGCCGCGCAATATCTCGAATTTGAAGAACCCAACCACTGGATGACATCCGGTGGTCTCGGCACTATGGGCTATGGCCTTCCGGCAGCCCTTGGGGTGCAGATCGCCCACCCGGAAGCTTTGGTGATTGATATTGCCGGGGACGCTTCCAGGAAATGTCGGCCGCACTGCAACACGATGCGCCGATAAAAATAATGATCTTGAACAACCAATATATGGGCATGGTGCGCCAGTGGCAGCAATTGCTGCACGGCAACCGTCTTTCCAACACCTATACCGAGGCCATGCCGGACTTTATTAAACTGGCGGAAGCCTATGGGGGAACGGGAATTCGTTGCAGCAAACCGGCGGAGTTGGATGACGCCATCATGCAGATGATTGAAACGCCGGGGCCGGTGATATTCGATTGTCGTGTCGTCAGCCTCGCCAATTGTTTTCCCATGATCCCATCCGGCAAGGCCCATAACGAGATGTTGCTGCCGGATGAAGCGACAGACGATGTGGTAGCCAACGCCATTGATGAAAAAGGCAAGGCGTTGGTGTAACCTGCCTTTCAACAACCGCCGAAATTTAATTAGATGACAGGGGACTTTCGAATGGTAAAAAAAATGAAAAATCAAAACAAAGTGGTGTCGCCCCCGGCATCCGCTTACTTCATCGCTGAAAACACCGAAATTGTAGTGCAGCACACCCTTTCGGTTTTGGTGGACAATGAAAGTGGCGTTTTGGCGCGGGTTATCGGCCTGTTCTCCGGGCGTGGTCCGGGCGTGGTTATAATATCGAAAGCCTTACGGTTTCTGAGACCGAACATGAAAAACATCTCTCTCGAATTACCATAATCTCGAAAGGCACACCGAAGGTATTGGAGCAAATCAAACGCCAGTTGGAGCGCATGGTGCCGGTTCACCGGGTGGTTGATTTAACCCTGGTGGCGCTTGAAAATGGCTATGAGAAACCTTTGGAGCGGGAACTGGCGCTAATCAAAGTGGCGGGAAAAGGCGAGCACCGGGTGGAGGCTCTGCGGTTGGCGGAAGCGTTTGGAGCGCGGGTGGCGGATGCTAATATCGAGCACTTTGTGTTTGAGATTACAGGTCGCCAACAAAAGATCGAACAATTCATATCCATCATGGAACCGCTCGGATTGGTAGAAGTCTGCCGAACCGGCATCGCCGCCATGAACCGGGGCCCGGAGGGGATGGGTAAAGCCTAATTGAGGGCGGTTCTTGTTCTAAGCCCATGGTACTTTCCACATTCCTCGCATTGTTGCTGTTCTCGTTTGTTGCTTCCGCCACGCCGGGACCGAACACATTGATGTTGTTTGCTTCCGGGGTGAATTTTGGTTTTCGCCGAACGGTGCCTCACGGGGCGGGGATAATAGTTGGCTTCACCCTGCTGATCGTGGCAATCGGATTTGGGCTTGGGTTTTTACTTGAGCAATTTCCCTCCCTGATCTATGCGATTAAATTTTTTGGCGGGTTTTACATGCTGTATCTGGCGTGGAGAATTGCCAACTCCGGTCAACTGGAAGTTGGCGAAAGCAGCGCGCGCCCGATGAGTTTTTTGGAAGCTGCGCTGTTTCAATGGGCCAACCCGAAGGCCTATATCATGGGAATTACTGCAATTAGCATTTACACGGTAACTGAAAACCATTCCCTTAATGTTGCTATTGTCGCGGCGGCTTTTTGTTTTGTGAGTTTCCCGTCAATCGCGCTGTGGGCAGGGTTTGGCACGGTTATGAGAAATTATCTGCAAGACCCGGTAAAGTTAAAAATTTTCAATTATGTATTGGCAGGAGCCCTGGTTTTATCTTTGGTGCCAATGCTGACGGTTTGAGGGTAACTAAAAATTCAGAAAAAGTGGTGTTTGAATCCCACCCGTACCCGGTGTAGGCTGAATTTTCGTTTCAACGTTTATTCCGGTTCAAATGTCCAAACCACTCCCCGCTTCCATTGATGAAACCCTCGCATTGCTGACTAGCGCCAATTATGTGGCTGACCGGTCGTTGGCGACGGTGTTGTTTCTCTCGTTAAAAATGCAGCGCCCGATATTTCTTGAAGGGGAGGCAGGGGTTGGCAAAACTGAGATTGCTAAAGTCTTGGCCACCGCCCTCGATCGGCCGTTGATCCGGCTGCAATGTTATGAGGGGTTGGATATTTCTTCAGCCGTTTATGAATGGAATTATGCAGCCCAAATGGTGAATATCCGAATGCGGGAAGCCAGTGGCATGACCAATTCGGATGCGATGGAGGATGATGTATTTTCTGATAAATTCCTGATCCGCCGCCCGATTTTGCAAGCCCTGGAGCAGGTGGATGGCCGTGCGCCGGTGTTGCTGATTGATGAGTTGGATAGAACCGATGAGGCTTTTGAGGCTTTTCTTTTGGAGGTGCTTTCTGACTTCCAGGTGACTATTCCAGAGCTTGGTACGATCAAAGCGGCTGAACCGCCCATTGTTGTCATTACCACCAACAGAACCCGTGAAATTCACGATGCTTTGAAGCGGCGTTGTCTTTATCATTGGGTGGATTACCCAAATGCCGAGCAGGAACTGGAGATTGTAAATCTCAAAGTTCCGGAAGCAGGCAAAGTTCTTGCCAAGCAGGTGGTGGATTACGTGCAGCTTTTGCGCACCAAAGAGCTGTTCAAAAGCCCCGGCATTGCCGAGACGCTGGATTGGGCAACGGCATTATTGGAGCTGGATAAGGTTGCGCTCGATCCTCAGGGGGTGTCCGATACCATGGGGGTGTTGTTGAAATATCAAGACGACATCGCTGCTATTCAGGGCAGTGAAGGGGGGGAGATATTGCGCGAAGTTTTGTCTGGAATTCGGGCAGATAGTGCAAAGGCCACCGTCAACACTCCGGCGGTGTAACCGTGGTGGTCGTTGCACAAGAGGCTGTTGGTGGGCGTTTGCCGGAGAACATCTTGTATTTTGGTAGGGTGCTGCGGGACGCCGGTTTGCGCCTTGGTCCGGCAAGCGTGGTGGAGGCGGTGCGGGCCGTTGAAGTGGCCGGATTGCGCGACAGGAGCGATCTTTATTGGGCACTGCACTGCGTGTTTGTAACCCGAAAAGAAGACCACCCGGTGTTCCACGAAGCCTTTGAGTTGTACTGGCGCTCGCGCGACCTGGTGGAAAAAATGATCTCTATGTTTTCTCCAGTGGCGAACCCGCAACAAGAACCGGAAAAACCAAAGCCGGGGCAATCGCGGGTGGCGGAAGCCTTGTATCAAAACCGCGAAGAAGAACAGCAACAGGAAAAACCGGAGTTGGAAGTTGATGCTTCTTTTTCCATGAGCGCCAAAGAAGTGTTGCGGCAAAAAGATTTTGCCCAGATGAGCGCGGAAGAATTTTCTGCAGCGCGGCTCGAGATTCAACGGTTGAAGCTACCCTTTGATACGGTGCAAACCCGCCGTTATCGCGCGTCACCCAGGGGGAAGGTGATTGACCCGCGCGCCGTGTTGCGAAAATCTATGGCCACCGGGGGGGATTTGATTTTGCCCTATTACCGGGAGCGTAAAATGGTGCAGCCGCCGCTTGTGGTGCTGGCGGATATATCCGGTTCCATGAGCCAGTATTCGCGCATCTTTTTGCATTTTCTTCACGCCCTTACCGACAAGCGAAAGCGGGTGCATACGTTTTTGTTTGGCACCAGGCTCACCAACATCACCCGCGCCCTTCGTACCAAAGACCCGGATCAGGCGTTGGATGATGTATCCAATTCTGTGGTGGATTGGGAAGGGGGAACGCGTATTGGCGATACGCTGGCCACGTTCAACCGTTTGTGGAGCAGGCGGGTTTTGGGGCAGGGCGCGGTTGTACTGTTGATCACCGATGGGTTGGAGCGGGCGAATAGCGAAGAAGATTTGAAGCAGCTGGCATTGGAAATTGAGCGCTTGCAAAAATCCTGCCGCCGGTTGATCTGGCTGAACCCGTTGCTGCGTTTTGACGGGTTCGAGCCCCGTGCTGCGGGGGTGAAAACCATGCTGCCTTTTGTGGATGATTTTAGAACCATTCACTCGCTCGATTCTCTTTCGGACTTGTGCGCCGCACTTGGAACGTCCACAAAACATTGAATTAAAAATTATCTGGGCTAGATTAGAGAAATGACAAAAACATCAAACAAAGACCCGCTTGAACTTGCCCAATCATGGCTGGCGGAAGGCCGGGGTGTGGCGCTGGCAACCGTGGTGGAAACATGGGGTTCTGCCCCGCGCCCGGTGGGCAGTCATTTGGTGATTGACAGCGAAGGCAATTTTGAAGGCTCGGTTTCCGGCGGATGTGTGGAAGGGGCCGTGGTGTTTGAAGCGGTGGATGCGATTGAAAGCGGCAAACCGATCATGTTGGAATTTGGGGTGGCAGACGAGACCGCCTGGGAAGTAGGGCTTTCGTGTGGCGGTAAAATCCGCGTCCATGTGGAACCGGTGGTGCGTTGATGGATGGGGGGCTCCTTGAGCAATTGAACAATGCTCGCAAGGGGCGAAAAGCTGTTTGTATTGTGCGCGAAATTGCATCGGGAAATACCCGTCTTGTTGCCAGCAAAAACGCCGCTGAAGATGCCCTGGGTGAAGAGCTGTTGGCGCGACTGAAATCCGGTAAATCCGGAATAGTTGAGCGTGACGGTGAGGAGATATTTATTCAGATATATTCTCCGCCGCCACGAATGGTGATCATTGGCGCAGTGCATATTTCGCAAGCTTTGGTCCCCATGGCTAAGGCGTGTAATTTTGAGGTGAGCATCATTGATCCACGCACCGCCTTTGCATCAAAAGAGCGGTTTTCAGACGTGACCCTGCACGGGGAGTGGCCTGTGGATATTTTGCGAAACAATCCGCTCGATGGGTTCACCGCCCTTGTGGCCCTCACCCACGACCCAAAAATTGATGACATTCCCATTCAAGCAGCCCTTGATGCAGGGTGCTTTTACATCGGCGCGTTGGGCAGTAGAAAAACCCATGGCAAGCGGGTGGAACGGCTGTTGGCAGATGGAGCGCAGGCTACGGCACTCGACCAAATTCACGCCCCTATCGGGATGAATATTGGCGCTGCAAACCCGTCTGAAATTGCTGTGGCTGTTATGGCTGAAGTTATTCAACGACTGCGTCAGGGGCCGGCAAAATGAAGTTTGGGCCCTTGGAAGTTTCAAAAGCACAAGGGGCAATTCTGGCCCACGCCCACACCTTGCCAAATAAAAGGCTGAAAAAAGGGCACAGGCTTTTGGCAGAGGATATTTCAGCATTGCGCAATTCAGGTGTGGAAAACATCATTGTGGCGAAGCTGGAAGAGGGGGATGTTGAAGAAAACACGGCGGCGGAGCAAATTGCATTCGCGTTGCAAACACCGAACATTACAGCAGCTAACGCCTTTACCGGCCGGGCAAACCTGCACGCTGAAAAGCCGGGAGTGTTTTTTGTAAATCGCGAATTAATCGATGAAATTAATCGAATTTCCCCGGCGATAACGGTTTCGACTTTGAACGATGGGGTGTTTGTGGAAAGTGGGCGCATGGTGGCGACGGTAAAAATTATTCCGCTCGCGGTGGAAAAACTGGCGGTGGAACAGGCGGTGAAATTAATAAGCGATAGTGGGGCGCTCGCCTTGTCTGCTTCCCAAATTCACCGGGTCGGGTTGGTGGCAACCCGCTTGCCCCATTTGAAAAAAGCCACAATGAATAAAACCGCAAAAGTGCTGGCGGAACGATTGGCATTGGCGGGCAGCTCATTGGTGTTGGAAAAAAGGGTGCCCCATTCTGCCGAAAAACTGGCCGAAACATTAAAGCAAGTGGCTCAGGAATGTGATCTGATCATAATTTTCGGGGCGTCCGCAATCACCGATGGAGAAGATGTAATTCCGGCCGGGCTGATGCTTGCTGGTGGGCAGGTGGATAATTTTGGTACCGGGCAATCTGCTGCTTACCGGGTCATTACAATCTATACCCGTAATCGGTGCCCCCGGCTGCGCCCGCAGCCCGGCGGAAAACGGGTTTGACTGGGTGTTGCAAAGGGTGTTGGCAAAACTACCAGTGGACAAAAAATTTCTCACCTCGCTGGGGGTTGGTGGTTTGCTGATGGAAATTCACTCTCGCCCCCAACCGAGGAATGGGTGAACATGATCACCGGAATAATTCTGGCCGCCGGGCAATCGCGGCGGATGGGAGAAAGCAACAAACTTACGAAAATCTGGAAGGGCAAACCGCTGGTGCGCCATGGTTATGATGCCGCGCAGGCAAGCAGATTGGATAAATTGATCGTCGTCAGTGGGCATGAAGCACCCGAAATCGAGGCCGTGTTGGCCGGGGCAAATATTGTCCATAACCCGAACTACAAATCTGGAATGGCCAGCTCAATCGGCCAGGGGGTGGAGGCGGCCGGAAATGTTGAAGCGATAATGATATTGCTGGGGGACATGCCGCTGGTAACGGCCGACCACATTAACAACCTGATTGATAGATTTGAGGAAGACAATACAACCATAATCACCGCCACGGTGTCAGGAAAACTGGGGAACCCGGTTTTGTTCTCAAGCAGTTATTTTAAGCAACTGATGAAACTGGAAGGAGATCGAGGCGCGCGCCGATTAATTGAAGAATGCGAAAACCTGACAGAAGTCGAAATTGGCACCGCCGGGGCGCGGGATTTTGATACGGATGAGGCGTTTAAGGGTTAGCTTACTGCCCCAAAAATATTCTCAAACGAACTCTTTAAGGCGATATCCAGGTCATGCATTTCAACAGGCAGGCCCAGATCGACCAAGCTTGTCATTCCGTGGTTGGCGACCCCGCAGGGTATTATTCCCTGAAAATGCTCAAGCGTCGGTTCCACGTTGATGGAAATGCCGTGGAACGACACCCACTTTTTTAACCGAATGCCGATTGCGGCAATTTTTTCTTCAGCGATTTCCCCCGTAAGACCGACTTTTTCAGGGCGCTTTACCCAAACTCCAACCCGGTCTTCGCGCCGTTCGCCTTTTACGTTAAATTGCGCCAGTGTTTCGATTATCCACGTTGGCGGCGTTTCAGATCGAGCATCACATAGGCCACCCGTTGCCCCGGGCCATGATAGGTATATTGCCCGCCGCGCCCGGTTTGGAACACCGGGAACCGGTTAGGGGATACCAGATCATCAATGTCTGCGCTGGTGCCTGCGGTATAAAGCGGCGGGTGTTCAACCAGCCAGACGCACTCATTGGCTTCTCCACGCGCAATCGCAATCGCGCGCGCTTCCATCCATGCAACCGAACGCGGGTAATCGCTCAACCCTTCACTCACAATCCATTCAACCGAAGGTGACCCTTCGCGGGGCAAGAAACTCTCAACTAAATTATCACGGGCAATTTGCATGAACGATATGTGGCAAAGGGCAGGGGGTATATCAAGGGAAACTATTTTGGCTTTTAGTTCTCAATCGTGCTTTTTGGCTTGTGTAGGCGCAAGGGGTTTGTTACCACCCCGCGAACCAGTCAGACGACCAGGCATGTGCGGCCGTGGCG
>QILU01000203.1 GCA_003233475.1 Ahrensia sp. | reverse complement strand
ATCGATTGTTCCCCGTGGGCGCTGTCAGCATCGTGGGGGCCGAACATCATCAAAGAAGGCCACCACCAGCGGTTCAACGCATCCTGTGCCATTTCTTTTTGTTCTGATGAGCCTTCAGCCAGTTTCATGGTCAACTCATATCCCTGCCTTTGGTGAAAACTTTCTTCCTTGCAAACCCGCACCATGGCGCGGGCATAGGGCCCAAATGAACATCGGCAAAGCGGCACCTGATTCATGATCGCGGCCCCGTCCACCAGCCAGCCGATTATTCCTATATCGGCCCAGGTGAGGGTCGGATAATTAAAGATCGAAGAATATTTAGCTGCGCCGGAAAGCAATTCTTCGGTCATTTGCTCACGGGAAACCCCAAGAGTTTCAGCCGCCGCATAAAGATAAAGTCCGTGCCCACCCTCGTCTTGAACCTTGGCCAGTAGCGCCGCTTTTCTGCGCAAGGTGGGGGCGCGGGTGATCCAGTTTGCTTCCGGCAACATGCCGACAATTTCCGAATGGGCGTGTTGCCCGATCTGGCGGATCAGCGTTTTGCGATACGCCAAAGGCATGGGGTCATTGGGTTCAATCTTTTCCTCGCGGTCAATACGCGCCTGAAATGCAGTCAGAAACTCCTCCGTTTCCTCCACTTCAATATTGGAATCAATCAAGCCTTGTGAATACATGCTGTTTTTCCATTTCTTTTATGAACATGTTACAAGAAATGGTGAAGAATAGCAAATTTTGTAACATATTGAATTATGTGAATCTCCCCGACATATCCGGGTTTTGCCCTTTTATTTCGTTGTTGAGCCAGCTTTCTGATTGGGGCAATATTTCCTGATACAGTTTTCCAACCATTTCGCGCGCCGTGAATCCCGGCCAGTCCTTGGAAAAAAGTGCATTTGGAAGATTGGGGGTTCGTAACAACAGTCTGCGCCATTGATGGATCAGAAGCGTGCGGGCAGCGATGGCGTCCAAATTGTTTTTTGGCGAGTATTCATTGAACAGTTTTATTAAATCGAGATAGGCTTTCCGGTTGTTCTCCGGTTCCACCCAGTGTTTCAACCAGGGTGGTGTGGAAAGGGAGTTTCCTTCCAGCATCAAACATTCTTCCACTCGCGCCACTTCGCGCAAGGGGGCGTTCGGTTCGCAAAATATTGCAATATTGGAGGCCAAACACAGCCCTTCAAATTGTTCCGCCCAGGCCATATCCCCTGCGCTATCTCTTTCCGTAATCGCAATCAGCCAGTTTGAGTTTGCAATATCGCCTTGTCGCCGGGGGGCATAAATTCGGGCCGCTGCTTTATCAAATGTTTCAGCGCTGCTTTTTGAAAGGCGGTAGAACGCGTTGCGGCCGGTTTTTTCCCGGATGACCCAGCCATCGCTTGCCAGCCGGGAAAATGCAGTTCGCACCGCCCCCGCCTCAATTCCAAGACGCCCCATCACCAGCCCCACGGAGCGCGCCGAAACCACCCCGCCACGGGGTACCACAGCGTCGCCGAAGAAAGTCATAATCAACGACCAAACGCGCAGTTTTTCAATTTTGTTTACCCGCTCTAACAGGGCGTCGAAATCACGCATTTTAATAGCTGTTCATGGTGTGAAGGGTATAGGTGGCCACCGGCTCATCATTTTGATTGTGTAGCGCCACATGCCACTGCATTTCGCCATATTCATCATTGCGCCGGGTCTTGCGTTTGACGGTCAGGGTTACTCGAATGCTGTCTCCTGGGGATACCGGTTTTTCAAAAACCAAATCGCTCAAGCCGGTATTGGCCAACACCGGGCCGGGGTCGGGCTGTACAAACAATCCCGCCGCAAATGACAGCAACAAATACCCATGGGCCACCCGCCCGGGAAAAAACGGATTGGCCTTCGCGGCTTCCTCGTCCATGTGGGCGTAAAATGTGTCCCCGGTGAAATGAGCAAATGTCTCAATGTCTTCCAGCGTGATGGTGCGCGATTTTGTTTTCAACGTCTCGCCAAGGGTAAGTTCGTCAAATTTGCGGGTGAACGGATGGGTGTCTTTTTCACTTATTTTTGCACCCGGAATCCATGTTTCACCAACCGCCGAAATCATATCGGGAGAACCCTGTATCGCAGTGCGTTGCATATAGTGCATTACCCCACGGATACCCCCCAATTCTTCACCGCCGCCAGCACGGCCAGGGCCGCCATGGACCATATGGGGGAGGGGAGAACCATGCCCCGTGCTCTCTTTCATGGAGGTGCGGTCGTTGATATAAATCCGCCCATGCCAGGCCGCTGAACCAACCGCAATTTTCCGCGCAACCTGCGGATCATGGGTAATAACCGAGGCAACGAGAGAACCACCACCACGGTTAAGCAATGCACAGGCATGATCGAGATCGCGATAGGGCATGATGGTTGCGAAAGGGCCAAAGGCCTCCAGCTCGTGCACGTTTTTCGCCGCATCCGGATCTTCACAATGAGAAAGCTGAGGGGCAAGAAAAGCCCCGGCGACACTATCAGCCCCGTTCACGAACAACCCTTCATGGGAGACAATCGCTTTCGCCTCATCTTCAATGAGACAGGCAATGGTCATCACATCATACCGTTGCGCTTCAGAAACCAACGGCCCCATGTCTGTATCTTCCAAAGCCGGGTGCCCGATTTGAATTTTTGAAAGCTTCGCGTCAATTGCTTCAATCGCCGGTGCAACCAGTTCTTCAGGTGCCATGATGCGTCGAATGGCTGTGCACTTCTGCCCGGCCTTAGTGGTCATTTCGCTCACCACCTCTTTAACGAACAAATCGAATTCAGGAGAACCAACGCTAACGTCTGGCCCCAACACAGTGGCATTTAAGCTGTCCTGTTCGGCAATAAAGGGGATTGAGTTTTTGAGGATATGAGGGTTGGAACGAAGCCCCAGAGCGGTCGCCGCAGAACCTGTAAAACTCACCACATCCTGCGCCGTCAGCCGATCAAGCAAATCACCGGTACCGCCGGTTATCAGCTGGAATGAGCCGGGGGGAAAAGCCTCGCTTTCCAACATCAGCTTGAAACAGGCTTCGGTGATGTAGCAGGTGGCCGTGGCCGGTTTTACTATTGCCGGAACCCCGGCGAGCAATGTGGGCGCGAGTTTTTCCAGCATCCCCCAAACCGGGAAATTAAACGCATTGATGTGAACCCCAACCCCAAGCTTTGGTGTGCAAATGTGTTGCCCCACAAATGTGCCATTACGCGAAAGCTGCTCCACTTTGCCATCGAGATAGGTATGCCCATCAGGCAATTCGCGCCGCCCGATAGAGGCATAGGCAAAAAGCGTGCCGATGCCCCCGTCAATATCAACCCATGAATCTGATCGGGTGCACCCGGCCATAAAAGACAATTCATAAAGCGCTTCTTTGTGCTCATTCAAATAGAGCGCCAGCGTTTTGATGGCGCGGGCACGATCGTGGAAAGAAAGCTCACGCAGGGCGCTGCCTCCTTGGTCTCGGGCGTGATCCAACATCAACTGGAAATCCAATTTGCCGCTTCCGGCAATGGCGATTTTCTCCCCGGTCACCGCACTATGGATGGCGCGCGTGTTAGAGCCCGGTGCCACCCATTTCCCCGCAGCAAAACTCTTTACCTCGATCAGGCTCATAATATTCCTCGTGTCATATTCCCTGCAGATCCCTAATATTGACCAATGGGGGATTGCGTGTAAGCGTTACACGGAATGAAAAAAAAGGAAATCCTTGTAACACATCATGTTGGATTTAACCCCTGACCGTGCGAGTTTAGACCCGATTGAAATAGCGTCCCGTGACGAAATCAGCGCTCTTCAATTGAAGCGCATGAAATGGTCCTTGAGCCATGCTTATGAAAATGTTGCCCATTATAGAGCCAGTTTTGATGCCGCAGGGGTGCACCCGGATGATCTACAATCCCTGGAGGATTTGGCTAAATTTCCGTTCACGGTGAAGCAGGATTTGCGGGACAATTACCCCTTCGACATGTTCGCGGTTCCACGCGAGAAACTTGTTCGAATCCACGCCTCCTCCGGCACCACGGGAAAGCCCACGGTGGTGGGGTACACCAAAAACGACATTGAAATGTGGGCAGATGTGGTCGCCCGCTCCCTGCGCGCATCCGGCACAAAACCTGGCGATATGGTGCATGTGGCCTATGGATATGGCCTGTTCACCGGCGGCCTTGGTGCCCATTACGGGGCTGAGAAACTGGGGTGTACGGTGGTGCCGGTATCGGGTGGAATGACAGCCCGTCAAGTCACCCTGATCAATGATTTTAAACCCACCACCATCATGGTCACCCCGTCCTATGCCTTGTCAATTCTTGATGCCTGCCGCGAACAGGGCATTGATCCGCGGGAGACATCTTTGCAGGTCGGGATATTCGGGGCGGAGCCATGGACTAACGCCATGCGCAAAGAAATTGAACAGGCGTTCGATATGCACGCGGTGGATATTTACGGGCTTTCAGAAATCATCGGCCCAGGCGTCGCCAACGAATGTGTGGAAACAAAAGACGGGCCGACAATCTGGGAAGATCATTTCTATCCCGAAATCATTAATCCGGATACGGGCACACCCGTGGCTGATGGTGAAATGGGGGAACTGGTTTTTACTTCCCTCACCAAAGAAGCGTTCCCGATTATCCGCTACCGAACCCGCGATTTATCCCGTCTTTTGCCCGGCACCGCCCGTTCCATGCGCCGAATGGAAAAAATTACCGGTCGTTCAGACGACATGATAATCCTGCGTGGTGTGAATGTTTTTCCTACTCAAATTGAAGAGCAGTTGATGAAGGTGAGCGAACTTTCCCCTCATTTCCAAATCGAGTTAACCCGCACCGGCCGCATGGACAAAATGACGGTGCATGTGGAGGCGGGATCCGACAATCTCGATAAGGAAGGTCGGGAAAGCGCGGCCAACGACCTCTCCACCCGTATCAAAAGTGTTATTGGAATAACGGCAGAGATTTTAATGAAAGATGTGGGCGGCGTTGCACGCAGTGAAGGTAAAGCGGTAAGAGTGGTGGACAAAAGACCTAAAGGATAATCCGGTGCCAACCGCTTTTAAGTTCGATAACAGCTATGCTCGATTGCCGGAACGGTTTTATGTCAAGCTTGACCCGTCTCCGGTTACCGAACCAAAACTCATTCGTTTGAATGAAAAACTGGCGAAGCGCCTGGGCGTAAATGTCCGATCAGGGGATCGAAATTCTTGCGGGAAACCATGTGCCTGCCGGGGCAGAGCCCCTCGCGATGGCCTATGCGGGGCAGCAATTTGGCTCTTGGGCACCTCAGCTGGGCGATGGCCGCGCCTTGCTACTGGGTGAAGTTATTGACGATGATAATCAGCGTTTTGATATTCAACTGAAAGGCTCCGGCCGCACCCCGTTTTCCCGTGGCGGCGATGGTCGGGCGTGGCTTGGCCCGGTGTTGCGGGAGTACATCATGTCGGAAGCCATGGCCGCGCTAAACGTGCCCACCACCCGTGCACTGGCCATGTGCACCACAGGGGAAAGCATATTTCGCGAGTCTATATTTCCCGGTGCCATTCTCACCCGCGTTGCGCGCTGCCATGTGCGGGT
>QILU01000254.1 GCA_003233475.1 Ahrensia sp. | reverse complement strand
TGGATTTATTGATTGACATTGACGGCATTTGGTTTGCAGAATCTGAAGAATGGTCGACATTAGAAGATCTGGTTTAAGGACGCAGGTCAGCAAATCTGCAATTCTACCAGCAGGCCGAATTGATCTGAGCTATCTGATTGGGGGTTGAGGGAAATGCGGGCCATGAGGTTGTTTTTTCTAATTTTTATTTTCTGGGTTGCCGCTTCTCCTGCCTATGCATCTAACCATGCCTGTGGCACGGGAATTTTAACTTCTGGAATTATTGGGACCGAACAATCTGGCAAAATGTTCAAGCTGGACGGGAAGCAACAGGCTTATGGGCTTGGTGGGGTTTATTTGCCGGGGGAAGTTTTTATAAACGGGCGGGTTGAATTATACGCCGCAAACCGTGAACCGGATCGGTACAATCGGATATTGGTTCAGGCTTTTAACAATCTTTTGCGCGAAAATTGGATACAAGGGAGGCTTTTGTTCGAGGGGCGGGCACTAGTTTTTGGATTGGGGGAAAACCCTGAATGTTTGAAAGCGATGCGAGAAGCTGAGCGGCGCGCAGAAGCCGCCAAAGCCGGAATTTGGGCAACTGAAAAACTACCCTGGTCAGCCGCTGATCTTGAATTGCTGGCGCAAAAACTTGGGTATTTTGCTATTATTGAGGGAAAAGTGCTTTCGGTGGGAGACCGTAAAAAGCGCCTTTACCTCAATTTTGGCAAAAAGTGGTCTCAAGACTTCACCGTGTCCCTTGTCAAAACGGGCAAGGGCGCGTTTAAGGGGGACGTGACAGGGATAAGCGGTCTGATAGGAAAGACTGTTCGGGTTCGCGGACTATTGGAAGAACGACAGGGGCCGCTAATCCGGTTGAGCGATGAAGCGCAGATTGAGATCATCGAGTAATTTGTTTTGTTTTAACAAACGTTTGCTGAATTTGGTAATTTTGCCATTGTTCCTGATTGTGAGTTCTTGTCAGGTTTTAACAAACGCTGGAAATATTGAAGCAGTGGTTGCTCCTTCGACACCAGGCAACACCGAAAATTCCAGCCCAAAGGTAACCTTTGAAGCCTTGCGGGCAAATGACCCCCAGGCAAAAATCGGTGCTGCCGAACACCCGAAAATATTGGCTGCTTATGGTGGGGCGTATCAAAATGAAAAGCTGGAAACCCTGTTGGCGCTGATTGTGGGCCGATTGGTGGCTGAATCAAATGATCCGGGCAGAGCTTACGGTATAACAGTGTTAAATTCTCCAACCGTGAATGCTTTCGCCCTTCCCGGGGGGTATTTATATGTAACCCGTGGTCTGCTGGCTCTAGCCAATGATGCATCAGAAGTTGCCGCGGTTCTTGCCCATGAAATGGCGCATGTTTTATCTGATCACGGGATAAAGCGCAGCGAACAGGCTAAGTCGGTGGATATTGCGGGTAGGGTTGTGAATGAAGTGGTGAGCAATCCGCTGGTGGGAAAAGTGGTGAAAGCTTCCACCGAACAACGGTTGGTTAAATTTTCCCAGCGGCAGGAATTGCAGGCGGATGCAGTGGGCATAAAAATACTGGGTAAAGCCGGGTTTGATTCATTTGCCGCATCGCGGTTTCTGGAATCCATGGAGCGCTATACAAGCTGGCGTTCTAAATTGAATTTTGAGGGTGAGGATATGTCGAAGACTCATCCTTCGACCCCGCGACGGGTGGAATTGGCCCGGCGTCATGCCAGGCTGTTCGGGCCGCCGGGAACGGGTGAGCGGAACCGGGATCGGTTCCTGCGCGGTATAAACGGAATGGATTTTGGCGGCAGCGCTAAAGAGGGATATATTCGCGGGCAGCAGTTTTTGCATTTGAAACTCGGTATTACCTTTCGGGTTCCAAGCAGGTTTGAGCTGTCAAACAAAGCCGATTCGGTGCTGGCAGCCGGGCCTAATCAGGTTGCACTGCGCTTTGATGCGGTAAACCTTAAGGGGCAGGAAACTTCTCCGGACGGGTATTTGAAATCCGGATGGGTGAACGGGCTTGATCCCGCAAGCGTTCGGCCAATTGTGATTAACGGTATGCAGGCAGCCACGGGCCGTGCTCAGACAGGGGACTGGCAATTTTCAATTACTGTGGTGCAAAGAAATTCCCGGTATTATCGGTTTATCCTGGCTGCCCCCCGTTCGAACCCGGATATTGCGGTGACGGGACAATTAATTGCCAACAGCTTCCGGGGCTTGGACAGGGCTGAAAGTGCAAAAATAAAACCGCTTGTTATTCGGGTGATCAAGGCAAAAGCCGGGAGCACTATTGCCAGTCTTTCGGCAAGAATGAAGGGGGTCGCCCGCAAAGCTGAGTTGTTCCGGGCCATAAACGGGCTCGGCCCGCAGGATCAGGTGAAACCCGGCTTGCAGGTGAAACTGATTGTTGATGGATTGTAATTTATCGGGATAATTGGGCCAGGGGGTGAGCCGTTTCCACCAACTCGCGTAGGCGCTCTTCTAACACATGGGTATAAATCTGGGTTGTGGATATATCAGCATGGCCCAGCAATTGTTGCACGGCACGAAGGTCTGCCCCGTTTTGCAACAGGTGGCTGGCAAAAGCATGGCGCAATACATGGGGAGAAATTCTGGCGGGGTGCAGGCCGGCGCGGGCCGCCAGTGTTTTTAGGTCCCGGGCAAAATGTTGGCGGGTAAGGTGGCCCAAATCGCTGGAAGAGGGGAACAGGAAACTGCTTTTTGCGTTTTTTACGTTTAGCTGGCTGGCTGCGTAATAGACGGCAACTGCTTGTTTGGCTTTGCCTCCCAATGGTACAAGGCGTTCCTTGTTGCCTTTTCCCATCACCAGCAAAAAACGGGTGTCGCGGCGGGTTGCGGTTAGCGGCAGGCTGACCAATTCGGAAACCCTTAAACCGGTGGCATATAACAGTTCCAACAGGGCGTGCATCCGGGTTGTGCGCAATTTGGCGGTGGGTGATTTTGCCTGCTCAATCTCCTCTTCTGCTTGCAACAGGAGATGGTCTACATCACCTTCGCTCATAATTTTTGGTAAGGGGCGCCCGGTACGTGGGCTGTCAATTGATCCGGTGGGATTGTCTTGCCTCAATCCTTCGGAAAACATAAATCGGTAAAGTTGGCGCAGTGATGAAAGTTTGCGGGCCTGTGAAGAAGCGGATAGGGAGTTTTGCGCCAGGTGGCTAATCCAGGTGCGAATTATTTCCGAATCGGCGCGCTGAATTGAATTTTGTCTGTTTGCAATAAAGCTTGAAAAACCTTCGAGATCGCGGCCATAGGCGCTCAGCGTATTGGGGGAAGCGCCCCGTTCGGCGCTCATCATTTCCAGAAATGATTCGATGAGAAGAGAATCCTGCATGACTTATTGTGCCGGACAGACCCTAAGCGCGGGTTTACGGATTTATTTTTTTGGAAGGAATCTTGACCCGTATTTCACGTTCCTCAGGCTCCACCATGGTGGCAAGGGCGAACATGCCTCCATACACAAGGCCAGCCAAAATGCCTATAATGATGATAAATCTGATCAGGCTAGGCACGGGGAGAATCCCTCACTAAATATTTTGTCGACGGGGTGGCAGATGAACAACAGAGTTACTTTATGGAAAAGCTGGTGACGAATAGCAAGTTTTATGCTGCAAATTGGTGCAGTTGAGCTATAGAAAGCCCTTGCCTACTTGACGGTAAGCTGATTTTGAGGTGTTTGGCGATGAACCCCGTAACTGAGACACGCAAAGAAGACAGAAAACAGACATCGTGAGCACTGCATCCACACAAGAGATAAATCGCGCGGTCATCGCAGACCGTTCCAGCACCATCAGACGCGCTCTTGGTGGACGTAGCATTGTACTCGTCGGCATTATGGGCGTGGGAAAATCCACAATAGGCAAACGCCTGTCCCAATATCTGGATATTGAATTCGTTGATGCAGACAAGGAAATCGAAAAAGCTGCAGGTATGTCTATTGAGGATATATTCGACCAGTTTGGTGAAGAGGCGTTTCGTTCCGGCGAGACAAAAGTCATCAAGCGATTAATGGGGGGCGGGCAACAAATTCTCGCCACCGGTGGCGGAGCATTTATGAACGAAGAAGTTCGGGAAGAGGTGGTGAAAGCCGGGGTTTCTGTTTGGCTGAATGCGGATCTGGACATTTTAATGAAACGAATACAGCGGCGCGCTGACCGGCCTTTGTTGAAAACAGAAGACCCGGAAGCCACCATGAAAGCCCTTTTGGAAACGCGCAATCCGATCTATGCCCTGTCGGACATTCACATTGAATCCCGCACTGTTTCCCGTGATGTGATTGTTGGCGAAATGGTCGATCTTCTGGCGGAAAAACTGCCTGCCATTGCTGAGGAGCGAGGCTGGCGCTGATGGAAAGCGCAATATCTGATCATACTATAATCCGGGTTGATCTTGGTGCACGCAGCTACGATATCGAAATTGGCGACGGGCTGTTGGCTGACGCGGGGGAGCGGATAAACAAACTTCACCCCGGCAGCCGGGTTATTATAATTACAGATACGAATGTTGAAGGCCTGCACGCGGGAGTTTTGCGTAATTCTCTGGAAGGTGCAGGAATTGTCCATGATAGCGTTGTTGTTCCCGCCGGGGAAAAATCCAAAAGTTATTCCGGACTGGAAAGTGTGGTTGAAGGAATTTTAGGGGCCGGGATGGAGCGCGGCGATGTGCTTGTTGCCCTTGGCGGCGGGGTGGTTGGTGATCTGGCTGGGTTTGCTGCCGGAATAACCCGGCGCGGCATGAATTTTGTGCAGATGCCCACATCGTTGCTGGCGCAGGTGGATTCATCAGTGGGGGGCAAAACCGGGATAAATTCTCCGCGGGGGAAAAATCTGGTGGGTCTGTTTAACCAACCCTCATTAGTGCTCGCAGATACTGCAACCTTGAACACTTTGAGCGTTCGCGAAATGAAAGCCGGATATGCGGAAATAGCCAAATACGGGTTGATTGATCGACCGGATTTTTTTGCCTGGCTGGAAAACAATTACAAAGATGTTTTTGCCGGGGGGGAGGCGCGGGTTCATGCCATCGCCACCAGTTGCCAGGCCAAGGCGGATGTGGTGAAGGCGGATGAGCTGGAATTCGGCTCACGGGCTTTGCTCAACCTTGGCCATACATTTGGCCATGCGCTGGAAGCTGCGGTGGAATACGATGCCGAAAGGTTGGTACATGGGGAGGGCGTCGCTATTGGGATGGTGATGGCGCATGAGTTTTCAGCCCGGATGAACCATTGCGGACCGGAGGTTGCAGAACGGGTTGCGGCGCATTTGAAAAATGTCGGTATTCCCGGAGCACCACTTGAACTAGAGCAATTGATGGCCGCTATTGCTCAGGACAAAAAAGTAGAGCGCGGATTGCTGACCTTCATCCTGACATCAGGAATCGGACAGTCATTTGTCGCAAAAAATGTGCCGGTAAGTGAAGTTCAATCCTATCTGGAATTCAAACTTGGAGCCTAGATCGTGACTGCTGACTTTATTCAATTGGTTTCAAACTCACCCAACTCACGCAAATAACAGCGGAAAATATTATGACTCTTTCATTTTGGCTCATCCTCCTTGCGATCGTTTGTTTGCTCGCTCTATCGGCATTTTTCTCCGGTTCGGAAACAGCGCTTACGGCCGTTTCCCGGGCACGCATTATGGCCATGGAAAAATCCGGAGACAAAAGCGCCGGGCTGGTGATGCGGCTATTGGGTACTCAGGAAAGACTTATTGGGTCCCTTTTGTTGTCGAACAACCTGGTCAATATTTTTGCCTCAGCACTTGCAACAAGCCTGTTCATATCGATGTTCGGGGAATTGGGTGTGGTTTATGCAACAATTGGCATGACCATTCTGGTGGTAATATTTGCGGAGGTGCTGCCCAAAAGCTGGGCCATAGCAAATACTGAAAAATTTGCTCTTACGGTGGCTCCGGTATTGAACGTGCTGGTAACAATTTTGGGTCCGATTACGGATGTTGTTACAAAAATTGTGCGAAAGGTGTTGAGACTTTTCGGGGTTAATCTGGATGAAAAATCCCTGTCTCTTACCGGGTATGAAGAATTGCGCGGCACGGTTGACGTGCTTAACCGTGATGGTGCTGTGCACAACGAGGATCGCTACATGGTGGGCGGCTTACTCGATCTGCATGAGATGGAGCTTTCCGATATCATGGTGCATCGCACAGCGATGACCAGTATTGATGCTAATGACAATTCCGAAAAGATCGTGGAGCAGATACTGGAAAGCCCTTATACGCGGTTTCCCGTATGGGAGGGAGAAAACGATAATATCATCGGTGTTATCCACGGTAAGGACATGCTGCGGGCAATCGCCGGTGGGAAGTTTAATGTCAAAAAGTTTGATGTGCGTAAAACCATGGCCGACCCGTGGTTTGTGCCTGATACGACAACGCTGCAAGATCAGTTGAAAGCGTTTCTGCGCCGACAGGCCCATATTGCGCTGGTGGTGGACGAATATGGGGAAGTGGAAGGGCTGGTGACCCTTGAAGATATTCTCGAAGAAATTGTGGGCGAAATTGCCGACGAACATGATGAGGATGTGTCCGGTCTGGATATTCAGTTGGATGGGTCGGTTATTGTTGATGGAACGTTGCCCATTCGCGATTTGAACCGGGCGCTGGATTGGGAATTGCCCGATGAAGAAGCAACCACAGTTGCCGGCCTGGTGATCCATGAAGCGCAAATGATTCCAGATGAAAAACAAACCTTCACCTTTCACGGCAAACGGTTCGTGGTGTTGAAGCGTGAGAAAAACAGGGTGGTGCAGTTGAGAATTCGGAATGTGAGTGGGGGATAGGAGGAGAGTAGTTAGTCGGTAGTCGGTAGTGGTTAGTAAGAAGAAAAGAGTCATAAATTTCTACCCACTACCCACTACCCACTACCCACACTAACTACTCCCACTCCCTTTCACATCAATTGCCAGCGCATGAAGCCCCTGGGCAAATTCATCGGCGCAAATTTTGTTGATTTCCCGGTGAATATTAACCCGGCTCATGCCGTTAAAATATTCAGCCACCATGCGCACACGGATGTGGCTTTCGCCTTCGCCCTGGCTGGTGGCCGGCATGAAGATGGCTTTCGTTGATGATCTCCAATGAGGCGGGATTAAAGGCTTCACGCATCTTCTTTTCCAGTTGAGGTATCAAAGGGTCTGCCTGATTCATGGCTGTATCCAATCTGTTTGTTTCATGGGTGGCTTTTTCCAGCATATTGCGCTAATAGGGTAAACCTCATCTTTTGCACAAACATGCATCCGACGTTGCAACCTTACATGGTTGTGAGCGTGTCGAGTGTGAATGTGTTTGGCACCGTTGCAAGCAACAGTACAATTCTAAAGGGCATTAGTAACAGTCACATGGCTTCAAATTCTGATATTTTCGAAACAATCCGGATCAAACCCC
>QILU01000194.1 GCA_003233475.1 Ahrensia sp. | reverse complement strand
ATGGTGCATCAACATTTCATGCTGGTGGATAATTTTACCGTGCTTGAAAATATTATTTTGGGCGTTGAAGGGGGCAATATTCTCAACAATGCCATGGATAGGGCCCGCAAGGAACTGATACGGCTGGAGGAAGAGTATGGGTTGAAAGTTGATCCGGATGCTTTGATCCAGGATTTACCGGTTGGCCTGCAACAGCGGGTGGAAATTCTAAAAGCATTATACCGAAAAGCCGACGTTCTCATACTTGATGAACCAACCGGGGTGTTAACTCCGGCCGAAGCTGACCATCTGTTTCGCATATTGGAACAACTCAAAGCCCAGGGAAAAACCATCCTGCTGATCACCCACAAACTACGGGAGATCATGGCGATAACCGACGAGGTTTCTGTCATGCGCCGCGGTGAAATGGTGGCAACCCGCCAAACGTCCAAAACCGACCCGCAGGAATTGGCGGAACTTATGGTCGGTCGTTCCGTGCTGTTGCAGGTGGATAAGGGTGATGCCAACCCGGGTGAAGTGAAATTAGACGTGGAAAATATTACCGTGCGTGACAGCCGCGGGGTTGATATGGTTAGAAACGTTTCACTCACCATTCGTGCCGGGGAAATTGTCGGCATTGCCGGGGTGGCGGGAAACGGACAATCCGAATTGATACAGGCCATTGCAGGAATGCGAAAGGTTCGATCCGGCTCCATTACCCTGGATGGCAAACCGCTGGAAGCCGACCCCGCTTTGTTGCGTAAACGGGGGCTGGCCCATGTTCCGGAAGATCGCCACCACGAAGGGCTGGTTCTGCCGTTTGAGGAGCGAGAAAACAATGTTCTTGGCTATCACGGGGATGACAAATTTGTTTCCGGCCCATTTTTGCAAATGGGTGCGATGTTGGAAGATGCCAGGGAAAAAATTGAAAAATACGATATCCGCCCTCCAAACCCCCAGTTAAAAACCGCCAATTTTTCAGGCGGCAACCAACAAAAAATTGTGCTGGCCCGGGAAATGGAGCGTGATCCGGTTGTTTTACTAATTGGCCAACCCACCCGCGGGGTGGATGTGGGGGCGATTGAATTTATCCATAAACGCATTATTGAAATGCGCGATGCGGGGAAGGCGGTTTTGCTCGTTTCTGTAGAGCTGGATGAAATACGCTCGCTGTCAGACAGAATACTGGTGATGTTTGACGGGAAAATTGTCGGCGAACGCTCGCCGGATACCAGTGAAAAGGAACTGGGCCTGCTGATGGCAGGGGTTAGTGATGAAAACGAAGCGGCAGCTTAATTACTGTCAAACGGCCCCCAAACACCGTCACTGCCATTGACGCCGTCTCCTCCTTCACGCATTTCTGTTGGTCAAAGAGGCCCTTTGATTCGGACATTTGTTTGAGCGCTTTGCAGACCCACATTGTTGAACGTATCATTGTGCTGGAAACGTGGCGTGCAGCCCTGTTGGCTGTGGTTGCGGGGGCGGTTTCCGCCCTGTCTTTGCCACCGTATTATTTTTCCCCCGTGTTACTGGTTACTTTTCCTGTTTTGGTCTGGCTGCTTGATGGCGCGGTGGCGCCTGCGGGTTCAAACAATTTTATTCGCCGCTTTTGGCCTGCCTTCAAAACCGGTTGGTTTTTTGGTTTTGGATATTTTCTTGCAAGCTTTTGGTGGGTGGGAAAAGCGTTTTTGGTGGACGCGGACGAGTTTATTTATTTACTGCCCGTGGCGGTTTTGGCCCTGCCTGCGGGGCTGGCTTTGTTTTGGGGCGGTGCCACGGCTGTTGCACGGCTGGCCTGGGGGAGCAGTGGCAAACGCCACGGATGGTTAAGGATTGTGGCGCTGGCGTGCACTTTTGCCATTTTTGAGTGGATACGCGGCACGGTTCTAACCGGGCTGCCCTGGAACAATATCGGTTATGGCGCCATGCCGACGGCGTTATTTATGCAAAGCTCCGCCCTGTTTGGATTATACGGCATGGCGTTTTTTACCGTGCTTGTAGCGGCCGGTTTTGGTGTTGCGCTGGCGGAAAACCGCAAACTGATTGTCCTGCCTGTTGTGTTGGTACTTGCCCATGTCGGTTACGGGTTTTATGCCCTTAGCGTTGCTACTAACGCCACCGTGGCGGGGGTAAATATTCGCATTGTCCAGCCTGCCATAAATCAATCAGAAAAATGGCAGCCGGAAAATGAGGCCGAAATCATGGCCCGTTATCTGGATTTGTCAAATGCCAACAAAGGGCCTGAGGCATCCTCTGTTGGTGCTTTTACCCATATCATCTGGCCGGAATCTGCCTTTCCTTTCATATTGACCGAGCGTCGCGACCAACTTGCGGCGATTGCAAATCTTTTGCCCCCCACAACCACCCTTATTACCGGGGCAATGCGGTTGGAAAAAGCCAGCGCTGGCTCTGACGGGCAGCGAAAAATTTTTAATTCACTGTTTGTTATTGACGGAAATGGGGAAATCATTGAGGCCAGAGACAAAACCCGGTTGGTGCCTTTTGGTGAGTTTTTGCCGTTCCAGAATACGTTGGAAAACCTGGGTATCGCACAATTGACCGGCCTGCGCGGTGGCTTTGCTCGTGGTAATATTCGTAAACCTGTTGCCCTTAAATCCGCGCCCCCCTTTCTGCCCTTAATTTGTTATGAGGTTATTTTTTCCGGCAAGGTGGTCCCGGAGGATTCGGCTGAATCTGAGCGACCGCAATGGATTGTAAATCTTACCAATGATGCGTGGTTTGGCATGAGTGCCGGGCCTTACCAGCATGCCCAGCAGGTTCAGGTTCGTGCGGTGGAGGAGGGCCTTCCCGTGGTGCGTGCCGCCAACAGTGGAATTTCTATGGTGGTTGATGCCAACGGACGTATCCGCGAAAGCCTGGCACTGGGGCAGCGCGGGGTGGTGGATTCAAAGCTCCCCGTGGCCGGGCCTCGAACCTTGTTCAGCATTTTTGGCAATTTTCCAGTTTTGATTTTTGTTTGCTTCCTGTTCATCATTTTGGTAGGTGTTGAGCTTACTAACACCAAGAGGTTGTAGCTTCGCGAATCGCCGATTCGTGAAACAACTTTTACATCGGATCAACCACACTTGAACAACCACACTGGGACAAACCAACCATGGCGGAAGCTAAGAAAACTCCCAATCCCATTGATATTCATGTCGGCAGCCGGGTGCGCCTGAGGCGTACGATGCAGGGCATGAGCCAGGAAAAACTGGGCAACGCTTTGGGAATTACCTTTCAGCAAATTCAAAAATATGAAAAAGGTACCAATCGCATTGGTGCCAGCCGCATGCAGCAAATTTCTTCTGCGCTTAAAGTCCCGGTATCCTTTTTCTTTGAAGATGCCCCCCTGCCGGCGGGTTCGGTGGTGAGTGGTATGGCCGAAGCCAGTTCCACATCCTACGTGGTGGATTTTCTTTCCAGTCCGGAGGGGATTCAGTTAAACCGTGCTTTTGTGCGCATAACCAATCCGGCAATTCGGCGAAAAATTATTGATCTGGTTCGAACATTGGCGAATGAAACGGGTGCGGATGAGGACGCCTGACCGCAGCCTTTTGCATCGTCATATAAAGAAAAATACATATGCCTACAGTTTTGCTTGACTAACCATTGGCAGACGCCATATTCCATCTTTTAGAGAAAGCGCGTGTTTGGCACCCTGCTTGTTGCGCGCTTCACCACAAACAATTTCCGTGATGCAGGTCATCCAGATCATCACTGGGCAACTAAGCTAGGGCTTTAATATGGCACGCAAAGAATATACTTTCACGTCCGAATCCGTCTCTGAGGGGCATCCGGATAAAGTATCCGACCGCATTTCCGATGAAGTGGTGGACTTGTTTTTTTCCCGTGCAGAAAAAGACGGGATGGATCCATGGCAGGTTCGGGTTGCAGCCGAAACGCTGACCACCACAAATCGGGTGGTAATTGCCGGAGAAACCCGCGGGCCGGACTCCATTACAAATGAAGAAATTGAAGAAGCAGCCCGCGCGGCGATCAAAGATATCGGCTATGAGCAGGACGGTTTCCACTGGAAAAACTCCAAGGTTGAAATCCTGTTGCACGGACAATCCGCCCACATTGCCCAAGGGGTGGACAGCGGCGACAACAAGGATGAGGGTGCTGGCGACCAGGGCATTATGTTCGGTTATGCCTGCCGCGAGACCGAAGCGCTTATGCCTGCCCCGATTTATTACAGCCATAAAATTCTTGAAGTTCTGGCCGCAAAGCGCAAATCGGGTGAACTTGACCAATTGCTCCCGGATTCCAAAAGCCAGATTTCAGTCGCCTATAAAGATGGTAAACCCGTTGGGGTGACTTCCATTGTTTTGTCCACTCAGCACAAAAGCGAAGATCAGACATCAAAAATTATTCGCGAAATGGTTGAGCCGACAATCCGCGATGTATTGCCGGATGGCTGGATTTCGAATGATACCGTATGGCATGTGAACCCGACGGGTATTTTTGTCATTGGCGGGCCGGATGGGGATGCCGGCCTGACAGGCCGAAAGATTATTGTTGATACCTATGGCGGTGCAGCACCCCATGGAGGTGGCGCGTTTTCAGGAAAAGACCCCACAAAAGTAGACCGTTCTGCCGCCTACGCTTCACGCTATCTGGCAAAAAACATTGTGGCCGCCGGATTGTCCAATTGGTGCACCATTCAGCTTTCCTACGCCATCGGCGTGGCGCAACCTTTGTCAATCTATGTTGATACCGGCGGCCAGGCAGATGACGCTGCACTGGAACGGGCAATCGTTGAAACAATGGATCTCTCGCCGCGTGGAATTCGTGAACATCTGCAATTGAACCGCCCAATTTATGCCCGCACTTCTGCCTATGGTCATTTCGGCCGCACGCCTGATGCAGACGGCGGGTTCTCCTGGGAAAAAACCGACCTGGTGGATGCGCTAAAAGCCGCGATGTAAGAAAAAGCTAACGGCATAAAATATGAGCGATCAGCATAAATCCCGTTCAACGGAATCTTTTTATGGCCGCCGAAAAGGGCAAAAACTCTATGGCCGCAAAGCCCGCGCCATGGAGGAACTGCTTCCCACCCTTCGCCTTGATCCGACAAAGCAAAAGCCAACAACGGTCGCAGAATTGTTCGCAAACTCCGCCTCTCGCCATCAATTGGAAATTGGTTTTGGGGGCGGTGAACATCTGGCTCATCAGGCGCAAAATCATCCAGATACGTGTTTTATCGGCGTTGAACCTTTTATCAACGGCATGGCAAAAATGCTGGGAGAAATTCAAGATCGCAACTTAGAAAACGTGCGGCTTTACGATGATGATGCCACGCAATTGTTAGACTGGCTTCCAGACAACTGCCTTGATCAGATTGACCTTCTCTATCCAGACCCGTGGCCGAAGAAACGCCACTGGAAAAGGCGGTTTGTTAATCAG
>QILU01000025.1 GCA_003233475.1 Ahrensia sp. | reverse complement strand
GGGGAAAGCCCTATTGAGGCTGCTTATCTGATGGTTAGAGGAGCGTTCGGCAACGGGTATAATCTGGGCTACACGCTGTTTTTTGCCACCACGTTTATCTTTACCGGGCTGGCGGTGGCGGTGGCTTTTCATGCCGGATTGTTCAACATCGGCGGCGAGGGGCAGGCCTATATCGGCGGGCTGGGGGTTGGGCTTGTGTGCTTGTCTTTTGACAGCGTGCTGCCCTGGTGGCTGACTTTCCCGCTGGCCATTTTAGGAGCTGCGGTGTTTGGTGGATTGTGGGCTTTTATTCCAGCCATTTTGCAGGCCAAGCGCGGCAGCCATATTGTGATCACCACGATCATGTTCAACTTTATTGCCTCAGCATTGATGGTTTATCTGCTGGCCGGGCCGTTGCAGAAGGCTGCCAATCTTGGCCCCCGCACAAGGGATTTTCTGGAGGGGGGTCAAATTCCAAAACTGGACTGGCTGTTCAAACCCTTTGGCATTGATATGGGTTCTTCCCCGGTCAATATCTCATTTCTTCTGGCAATTGTGATGGCATTTGTTGTTTGGATTGTTGTTTGGCGCACCAAATTTGGTTATGAAATGCGCACTCTGGGAATAAGCCCGGGTGCCGCCAAATATGCGGGCATGCCGGAGGTTAAGTTGATTGTTCTCACCATGATGTTTTCCGGGGCGCTGGCTGGCATGATGGCACTTAACCCGGTGATGGGGGATCAAACCCGCCTGCAACTGGACTTTGTGGAAGGGGCCGGATTTGTTGGCATTGCCGTTGCCCTGATGGGGCGATCTCACCCGGCGGGCATTGTGCCTGCCGCCATATTGTTTGGCGCACTTTATCAGGGCGGGGCGGAGTTGGCCTATGATATGCCCAACATTACCCGTGACATGATTGTGCTTATCCAGGGGCTGGTGATTTTATTTGCCGGTGCCATGGGTTCCCTGTTTACCCCAGCTACAATGCGGCTGCTAACCGGTGCCGGACTGGTGTTGAAGAAGGGAGAGAGCTAATGGATACGATCCTTCAACTGCTCGATCTCACAGTTCGCTCCGCCGTTCCCTTACTGCTTGCCTGCCTCGCCGGACTTTATTCTGAACGCGCAGGCATCGTTGATATTGGTCTTGAGGGCAAAATGCTTGGGGGTGCATTTGCGGCAGCTGCAGCGGCCGCTGCCACCGGTTCCGCTTGGCTTGGGCTTGGGGCTGGAATAATGGTGGGGGTAACCCTGTCGCTTGTCCATGGGTTTGCGTCGATCACCAACAAAGGCAATCAGATTGTCTCCGGCGTGGCTATCAATTTTATTGCTGCCGGTCTTTCAGTTCTGCTTGGGCAGGCGTGGTTTGGCCTCGGCGGGCGCACGCCCCAGCTACCAAAAGAAGGGCGTTTCAACCCGCTGGAATGGCCGCTGGTTGAAACCCTGTCCGGCATTCCTTTGCTTGGGCCGATCTATAAAGAGTTGATTTCAGGTCAAAACCTGATTGCCTATTTCGCTTTTGCTATGGTGCCCATCACCTGGTGGATTTTGTTTCGCACCCGTTTTGGCCTGCGCCTTCGAGCAGTGGGGGAAAACCCTTCTGCGGTTGATACGGCAGGTATTTCGGTCAACCGGGCGCGCTACCGTGCCGTCATCGTGTGCGGAATGTTATGTGGGGTCGCTGGTGCTTATCTTTCCATTGGAGTATCAGCCGGGTTTGTTAAGGACATGACAGCAGGGCGCGGATTTATCGCATTGGCGGCGCTTATCTTTGCTAAATGGCGACCCGTTGCTGCCATGTGGGCCTGTTTACTGTTTGGCTTTCTTGGGGCGCTGGAAATCCGTTATCAAGGGGTTTCTCTTCCCCTCGTTGGGGTGGTGCCGGTTCAATTGATGCAGGCACTACCGTATATTTTGACCGTTATCCTGCTGGCCGGATTTATCGGAAAAGCCATCCCGCCAAAGGCTGGCGGCGTGCCTTATTCTAAAGAAAGATAGGGCGAGAAAAATGACCACCGATCTTTTTAATGCCGCAAAAAAATCCATGTCAAATTGCCATGCCCCCTATTCAAATTTTCCGGTGGGGGCGGCACTTCGCACCGTAAGCGGCACAATTTTTGCCGGGTGCAACGTGGAAAATGCTTCTTTCCCGGAAGGATGGTGCGCGGAAACTTCCGCCATCGCCCAGATGATAAGTGCCGGTGAAAAAGAAATTGCTGAAATTCTGGTGGTTGCAGAGAAAAAAACCAAGGTCACACCGTGTGGAGGGTGCCGCCAGCGTATCGCTGAATTTGGCAGCGCAAATACAAAAGTTCATCTATGCGATGAGAACGGTAGCGTTGAGACAATCCCTCTTGAGCAATTGCTACCTTTTGGGTTTGAATTGGAATCAAAATGACTAACTTAAAAAAAGCGCTTGATGGGTTTGTACCGGAAACAGCCCTGATTTTAGGCTCCGGCCTGGGGGCGTTGGCAGAAGCCGTTAAAGTAGAACACTCCCTGCCTTACGAAAAACTGAACCGGTTCCCCGCAAGTGGAGTTTCAGGCCATGCTGGCACACTGAGCGCGGGCACTTTAGGCGGACACAGGATTGTCGTTTTATCAGGCCGCTCCCATTACTATGAACACGCCGATGCAGCTGCCATGCGCCCACCGCTGGAAGCGCTTAAACAGGCCGGGGTGAAGCGCCTGATTTTAACCAATTCCGCCGGTTCTTTGAATAAAAAAATGCCCCCTGGATCGGTGATGCAAATCATTGACCACATTAATTTTTCCGGCTCCAACCCGTTGTTTGGCGAACCCAGCGACGCGCGTTTTGTGGGGCTGACTTCGGCCTATGACAAACGCCTGCGCAAACACTTCAAAAAAACCGCTAAGCGATTGGATATGAAGCTACATAAAGGGGTTTATATGTGGTTTTCCGGCCCCAGTTTTGAAACCCCGGCCGAGATTAAAATGGCCCGCAATATGGGGGCTACCGCTGTGGGCATGTCCACTGTTCCTGAGGTTATTCTGGCACGGTTCTTAGGCATGGAGGTTGCCGCACTTTCGGTGATCACCAATTTTGCCGCCGGCATGACAGGGGGAGAACTCTCCCACGATGAAACCAAAGAAATGGCTCCAAAGGGCGGTAAAAAACTAGTGCAGTTGTTATCGGCAGTGCTGGAAGACGGGTTTTAGAGCGTTTCCAATACTTCAGCCAAAAATCCGTCCAGATTATCGGTGGAAAAATCTATAACATCGTCGTCTTGTATTTCGTGCTCCCAGGCTTCGGCATTAAACTGTGATCCCTTCGCCGGAACAATGAGAATGGTGCTCATGCCGAATTTTTTTGGTACATCCAGATTGCGCGGCATGTCTTCGAACATGGCCGCCTGTTTGGGATTGACGTTATGGGACTCCATAAATTTCAAATAAGTGGATTCGGCTGGTTTTGGAATTAAATCAGACGCCACAATATCAAACACCTGATCAAAATGTTGCGTAATACCAAGCCTGTCGGTGGTACGTCGGGCGTGGGGAACATCGCCATTGGTAAATATATGTTTTCGTCCGGGAAGGGCCGCAATCAACTTCCCCAGAACCGGGTTTGGTGTGAGCGGGGAATAATCAATGTCATGAACCTTATCCAAAAAATCTTTCGGGTCTATGTCGTGCCGCTCCATCAATCCGCGCAGGGTGGTGCCGTGCTCGCGGTATAAATCTTTTTGCAGTTTTCTAGCCGCCACTTTTTCCATGCCTAACAGCGTGGATACGTAATCCGTCATCTTCCAGTCAATCTGCGCGAACAAATCGCAGTGACGCGGGTAGAGCGTGTTGTCGAGATCAAACACCCAATCGGTAACATGCCCAAAAGCGGCAGAAAGAGATTTGCTCGAATTACTCATTCAACAATCATTGTTCCGGCACCGTGTTCGGTAAACAATTCAAGCAACACGGAATGGGGCACCTTGCCGTTTACAATAACCACCGCTTCAACTCCCCGTTCCAGAGCCTCAATACAGGTTTCAACTTTTGGGATCATTCCGCCGGTAATCGTTCCATCCTTAATCAGTTTAAGGGCCTGTTTGACCGTCAGCTCTTTGATCAGCTCACCATTCTTATCCAAAACCCCTGGAACATCTGTCAAAAACAACAGGCGATTGGCTTCCAGTGCGCCGGCAATGGCGCCGGCAAAAACATCTGCGTTAACATTGTAGGTCTCACCATCTTCCCCAATAGCAATGGGAGCAATGACCGGTATCAACCCGACACCAGCCACCATATCAAGCACCGTGATATCAATCTCATCCGGTTCGCCGACAAAACCCAAATCAATGATTTGCTCATTATTACTTTTCAAATCACGCGACCGACGGCGCATTTTTGTGACCTTCATCATATTGCCATCCTTGCCGGAAAGGCCGATGGCGCGAGCGCCCTGAGCGTTAAAATCCGCCACAATGCTCTTGTTGATCGATCCCGCCAGCACCATTTCAGCAACTTCCGCAGTGGCTTTGTCGGTTACCCGCATGCCGTCACGAAATTTGCTTTTAATATTCATCCGCTCCAGCATGGCACCAATTTGAGGGCCACCGCCGTGCACCACAAACGGCTCCACCCCCGATTGACGCAGCAGGGCTACATCGCGGGCAAAGGCCAAGCTTAACTCCTTATCCCCCATGGCGTGGCCGCCATATTTAATTACAATAATTTTACCCGCATGGGTTTGCATATAGGGCAAGGCTTCCGACAAAAGCAGGGCTTGAAGATTGCCATCAATTTTAGTTTTGGTTTTGGTTTTGGCTTTTGGTGTTTTTTTGGTCATTTGAGCAAGGGTGCTAAGAAAAATATTCTTTTCCTTAGCACAGATGGCAGGCATAAAAAAACACCCGGTTCATAGAACCGGGTGCATTTCTCATAAAAGGCTTCGAAAAGAACTAAATTTCGCTGGAAATCCAGCTGGAAATTTTGCTTTTTGGCACAGCGCCAACCTGAATTGCCACCGGCTCACCGTCCTTGAACAACAGCAGGGTGGGAATAGAGCGAACCCCGTATTTGGCAGCGATGTCCGGATTTTCATCCATATTGACCTTGGCGATTTTTATCTTATCACCCATCTCGTCGGAAATTTCTTCCAGACTGGGTGCAATCATTTTGCAAGGGCCGCACCATTCCGCCCAGAAATCCACCACAACAGGGGTGTTGGAGTTCAAAACATCGGAATCGAAATTGGAGGAATCAATTTTTATTGTAGCCATCATGTGCTCCTGATAAATCTTTGCATAGGCAACAGAATCATCGCTTATGCGTTGTTGAGCGGAACGTAGGGAGCCGCCCTTCAAGGGTCAAGGTGTGAAACAAAAATGAAAATCACAGCTTCGCGATTTTTGCAAATGCCGCGTCCAGATCAGCATCAGGCAAGGGCATAAAACGGGGGCCGTTCTCGGCATGGGTCCAGACCAGCGCTGTGTTTACTTTTTTACCGGGGTAAAGTTTTGTTACCAATGCGCGATAAAGCGCCATTTGAGTAATGTAGTCCGGCGACACTTCACGCACATCATCGGGGGCGCGGGTGCTGGTTTTATAATCAATCA
>QILU01000039.1 GCA_003233475.1 Ahrensia sp. | reverse complement strand
AGCGACTGGGCTTCAAAATCATTTATCAAAATCAATTCGCGGAACGGGCTGTTGCCTAAAAACTCTTCCGGGCGAATATTCCAGGTGCTGTTGGTAAGCTTCAGTCCCAGATTGCTGACCGATCCAGCGGCTGCAATAATGGCTGTTTTAGGAATTATCGATGTGAATGGCAGAACACTTTTTTCAATCGACATTTGCAGGTTTTTGAAATCTGTTGTCCGCACAGGCTCAAATTGCACCGGAGGGCTTTCAGGTGTTTGTAATATTTGAAACCGCGCATTTGTGCCCCCAACATCGCCAATCAAGATGGGCCAGGCTGAATGTGGAAATTGGTTCATTTACTTTGAGCCTCGCGGTTTCTATTCCTTCCTAATCTAAGGAATTCAGGCAATCAAATATCTCCCTGTGAAATGAACGAAAAAACACATGCAAAGGCGTGGTAAACGTGCCAGAATTTACCCAAGCGTATATATCTGATTATAAATGTATACGGCATTTACGAGCCAAACAATTTTGGCTTGCACACTACGGGCTCAATTTGGCCCTAATAAAGTAATTTGTATCAGGGAACATTTGGAAGGAATCAGCCCATGAAAAAACTTATTCTCGGAATCACTCTCGGAATTTCTGTAGCCGCGTTTTCCGCTGTTGCAGCGTTTGCACAAGAAGTGAAACCAGCAGTTATTTACGACCTCGGTGGTAAAAACGATAAATCATTTAACGAATCCGCCTATCGGGGTGCAGAGCGTTTCAAATCTGAAACCGGCATTTCGTACAAAGATTTTGAAATCCAGAACGATGCACAACGGGAGCAATCTGCCCGCCGTTTTGCCCGTGACGGGTACAACCCGATTGTTGTGATCGGCTTTTCCTGGGCAGCAGCGCTAGAGAAAATTGCCGGCGAATTTCCTGATACCAAATTTGGTATTGTGGACATGGTTGTCGAAAAGCCAAATGTGCGCTCAATTTTGTTCGCCGAACATGAAGGCTCCTACCTTGTGGGCGTGATGGCAGCCAAAGCTTCCAAAACCGGTAAGGTCGGATTTATCGGCGGCATGGACATTCCTTTGATCCGTAAATTTGCTTGCGGCTATGTGCAGGGCGTTAAATCTGTGAACCCGAACGCGGAAGTGTTTCAAAACATGACCGGCACAACCGGCGCCGCATGGAACGACCCGGTTAAAGGCGCTGAGCTGGCAAAATCACAATTCGACCGTGGTGCTGATGTTGTTTATCACGCCGCAGGTGGCACCGGAATTGGTGTATTACAAGCGGCCGCTGACGCCGGCAAACTCGGTATTGGTGTGGACTCCAACCAAAACAGCATGCATCCCGGCCAGGTTCTTACCTCCATGCTGAAACGTGTTGATAACGCCGTTTACAACGCTTTCATGGACGTGAAAAACGACAAGTGGAGCGCTGGCTTCAATGTGCTGGATTTGAAAGCTGGTGGTGTTGGATACGCAATGGACGAAAACAACGCCAAGTTGGTTGATGCCGATATGAAAGCCGCTGTGGATGCAGCTGCCGATGGTATCAAATCAGGCAAGATTCTAGTTCACAACTACATGGACGACAGCAAATGCCCCGTTAGCTAAGGCTGATTGTTGAAGTTTAAGAAGGCCGTTTCGGGAAACCGGAGCGGCCTTTTTTTTACTCACGCTGTCGGGCTTCGCCCTGCGCTCCGTGAGGGCGGCGAGATTCTCGCCGGCTCGCTCTTCGCTCGCTGTCGCTGGTCGCTCCTTCCTTTGTCATTCCCGCTGTGGCGGGAGTGACAAACTTGGGGTTGGGAAACAGTCTTGTAAAATTAAGCCCTGGTAAACCAATTTCATCATAAGTAATGGGCTCCCCTCACTCACCCCCCTCAATCGCCCGCAAAAACGGCTTCCCCGCTTCGCCTTTCTTATCTTTCTCCACCTGAGCGGCACCGAATTCCAGGGCTTCTATTTTTGCCCCCCGGCGGGTTAGTTTGTCGGTTGTGATTAAAATATTGTCCACGTCTCTTGTGGTGGTTGCGAAGTGGGATTGCAGTTTTCGCACCCGCTCATCAAGGCGCATCAGGTCTTCGGTAAACTTCATTACTTCTCCCTGGATGAGATGGGCCTGTTCGCGCATGCGAGCGTCTTTTAGAATGGCCTGGATAACCTGAATGGAAAGCAGCAGCAGGGTTGGGGATACGATCACCACCCTTGCTTTGTGGGCTTTTTGCACGGTTTTTTCAAAATTTTCGTGGATTTCCGCAAAGATGGATTCCGATGGCACGAACATAAATGCCGTGTCCTGGGTCTCTCCGGGGATCAGGTATTTTGAAGATATGTCTTTAATATGCACCTCAAGGTCGCGCTTGAAATCAGCGCTCGCCGATTTGGTATCGGCAGGGGAACCGGCCTCGCGAATTCGGTTCCACGCCTCCAGCGGAAACTTGGCATCGATCACCAGTCCCGGCGCTTTGTTGGGCATTTTTATCATGCAATCCGGGCGGGTCTTATTGGATAGGGTGACTTGAAATTCGAATGTCCCCATGGGCAGGCCATCTTGCACAATGGCTTCCATCCGGCTTTGGCCAAAGGCCCCGCGGGTTTGTTTGTTTTGTAAAATTGCCTGCAATCCCACCACATCCTGCGCCAGCGTTTGAATGTTGGATTGAGCCGTATCAATCACCGCCAGTCGTTCCTGCAATTTGGCCAGGCTTTCCTGTGTGGTTTTTGTGGTCTGGGTCAGGGATTGGGAAACTCGCCCGCTCACCGCTGCCAGTCGCTCATCCAGCTGTTTGGAAAATGCTGCCTGGGTGCTGGTGGCGTTTTGTTGCATGGCGGTTAAATGGCCGGAGAGTTCGTTTTGGGTGGCCACCAATTCGGCCATGCGCGCTTCCGCTTCTCGTGCCCGTTCTTCCGCAATGGCACGCAGGGTCTGATCCTGCGATTGCCGCCGTCTGGTGCCGCGCCAAATGGCAAACAACATCAATAGCGCCGCCAAAACCAGCAGGCCAATAAAAATCGCCAGCGCATCAGCACGGCTGAGCACAGTTTGGCCTAGCCGAGCGAATTCCAGATCAAGTTGAAAGCGTTCCATGACACCACACTAACCGATTCGCGCAAAAGAATGAAACAAGAACGTTCAGCATATTCTCTCTCTTTCGTGAATAAGTTGACCCCACAAGCATGAGCGCCTATCTCACGCCCATGTCTGTACTGCCGATCATTAATATTCCTGACCCCCTATTGCGCCAGCGGTCAAAGCCGGTTGAGCGGGTGGATGATGAGTTGCGGAAATTTTTGGATACCATGCTGGAGACCATGTATGAGGCCCCGGGCATTGGCCTGGCGGCAATCCAGGTGGGTGAACCCCTGCGAATTTTCACCGTGGATTGTGCCAAGCGTGCCGAAGACGAGGAAGAGGCTGCCAAAAGCGAAGGTGTCGATGAACCCATTCGCGCTGAAAAAGGGGAGGAGACCGCCAAGGAAAATAAAGAGGAATTCCGGGATCCCATATTCCTGATCAACCCTGAAATCGTGGCGTTCAGCGATGAACTGAGCATCTGTGAAGAAGGCTGCTTATCGATCCCCGATTATTATGCAGACGTTGAGCGCCCATCCACCTGCACGGTAAAGTATCTGGACCGGAATGGAAAAAGCCAACTGCTGGAGGCCGAAGGCCTGCTTTCCGTTTGCATTCAACACGAGTTCGACCACTTGAATGGTACTTTGTTTGTTGACCATATTTCCAAGCTGAAACGGGATATGGTGATCCGCAAGTTTACCAAAATCGCCAAGCAAAACGGCACTAAATTTATTGGATAGCTGGAGGTAACCGCAATGACCCTTCGGCTAATTTTCATGGGCACGCCGGAATTTTCTGTCCCCACCCTGCGCGCCCTGCATAAGGCAGGACACGAAATTGTCGCTTGCTATTCCCAGCCCCCAAGGCCGGCCGGAAGGCGGGGCCTGGAACGCAAACCTTCCTCCGTTCACGAGGCAGCGATTGAGCTTGGCATCCCTGTTTTCACCCCCATCAGTTTGAAGGGTGAAACCGAACAAAAAGAATTTGCCGCCCACAATGCCGATGTTGCAGTGGTGGTTGCCTATGGATTGTTGTTGCCACAGGCCATTTTGGATGCGCCAAAAATGGGTTGTTTCAACGGCCACGCCTCGCTGTTGCCGCGTTGGCGCGGAGCGGCCCCCATTCAACGCGCCATAATGGCGGGGGATGAAGTGAGCGGCATAATGGTGATGAAAATGGAAGCGGGGCTGGACACGGGGCCAATAGCCATGAGCACCAGCGTTTCAATTGACCAGCAAACAACCGCCGGGATGCTGCACGACACTCTTTCAAAAGCTGGTGCGGATTTGATGGTTGAAGCCATGGCCGCACTGGAAGCCGGAAGATTGGAATTAAAACCCCAAAGCGACCAGGGTGCTGTTTACGCCAAAAAGATAACGAAAGACGAGACCCGTATTAACTGGTCAAAACCCGCACCCATTATTCAACGAAATATTATGGGCCTTTCCCCGTTTCCCGGAGCGTGGTGCGAGATGGTAATTGGGGGAAAATCACAACGGGTGAAAATATTGAGCGCGGCGCTGGCGCAAGGTTCCGGCAAGGCCGGGACTTTATTGGATGATGAGCTGACCATTGCCTGCGGGAAGGGCGCGTTACAACTTACCAAGCTTCAACGGGCCGGATCAAAGGCACTGGATGCGCAGGAGTTTTTACGCGGAAATTCTCTTCCCTCCGGTTTGGTTCTGGAATAACCCATGGCCCGGTTTCGCTTCCTCATTGAATATGACGGCGCTCCCTATTGCGGCTGGCAGCGTCAGGATGATGTGCCTTCCGTTCAAGGCGCAATTGAAGCGGCATTAACCCGGCTTGGCGAGGACAATCCAAAAGTGCAGGGCGCCGGGCGCACTGACGCCGGGGTGCATGCACTGGGGCAAACCGCTCATTGCGATTTGCAAAAGCCGTGGACGGAGTTTCGTTTGACCGAAGCACTGAATGCCCAATTGCGACAGGTCGAAGACCCGGTGGCAATTTTGGCCTGCAGGCAGGTTGTTGTCGAGTTTCATGCCAGATTTTCAGCCCGACAAAGACATTATATTTATCGCATAATTTCCCGCCGCTCCCCCTTAACGGTTGAGCGGGGGCGGGCCTGGAATGTAAAAACCGAACTGGATGTTAAGGCCATGGATAGTGCGGCAAAAACTCTGCTTGGGGAACATGATTTCACAACTTTTCGCTCCACCGAATGCCAGGCCAAATCTCCGGTCAAAACCCTGGACATACTCGATGTTTCAACTCGCGAATTGCACGGAGTAAAAATAATTGAGATTTCCACCACCGCCCGTTCCTATCTGCACAATCAGGTTCGTTCCTTTGCCGGTTGTTTGAAAGCGGTTGGGGAAGGCAAATGGAGTGTTGAGGATTTGCGCGCCGCTCTGGAAGCGCGGGACAGAGCAACCTGCGCGCCGGTCGCTCCCGCCCATGGACGCCCATGGATTGTATCTGGTTTCAGTCGGCTATTAAAAATCAGTTGAGCCAAAGGCTCCCATCATGCAACATCGTTGAAATTAAGGGAGCATCCCATGAAACGCGCATTTTTGTTTGTTTTGGATTCTGTTGGAATTGGCGGTGCTCCGGATGCGAAGGTTTTTGATGATGTGGGCTCCAACACTTTGGGCCATATTGCCAGCGCCTGTGCCAACGGCAAGGGCGATAAAGAAGGATTGCGCAGCGGGCCGTTAAAACTTCCAAACCTTGAACGTTTGGGATTGGGATATGCCGCCCGCGCTGCGTGTGGAGAAATCCCAGCGGGCTTTGAATTTAATGGAGATGCCAATGCGGGTTGGGCCTGTGCGGCAGAAATTTCAACCGGAAAAGATACGCCTTCCGGCCATTGGGAAATGACCGGAGTTCCCGTTACCTTTGAATGGGGAAAATTCCCGGAAACCGTTCCAACATTCCCGGTAAGCCTGACGGATACCATGATCAAACGTGGCG
>QILU01000007.1 GCA_003233475.1 Ahrensia sp. | reverse complement strand
GCTCTCGCGCTTTACCGCCGACCGAATTGAATTTTAACGGATCAATTGGCGGGTTTTTAACCACATTGTCATTCCATTTTTACTGTTAACAACCCGGCAGTCTGTTTCTGTCTTTGATGAGCAACATCTCAGTTCAATGGCAGGGGCCGTTTGGTATGAAGCGTTTCATTTTTATCATTGCAATAATTTTCAGTATTTTGGGGGGCATTTCTCAAGTTCACGCGCAGCAATCCTCCGCGACGATTTTGCAGGCGGTGAATCAAATTCGCTTGGCCAACGGGCTAACTAAGTTGCAATTGCATCCTGCTCTGCAAAGGGCGGCGAAAGAGCAATCTGTGTTAATGGCGCGCAAGCAGAAGATGGCCCACAAGGTTGGGTTTGGGCAGTCGTTTTCTGCCCGTTTGAAGCGGGTTGGGTATCGCGGGTTGGCGGCAGAAAATATTGCTCGGGGGCAAAAGACCCTGACGCGGGTACTAAAAGGGTGGATGAACTCCCCCGGACACCGCAAAAACATGTTGCATCCGCGCATGCGTTATTTCGGATTATCGGTAGCTAAATCCGGCGGGCGAAACTATTGGGCCATGGTTTTGGGCGGATAAATAACTTACCATCAGGCTTGTAATCAAACCCTTAGGGGCAAGCTTGGAGTCGCTCCCTTGATGGCTCGAAGAAAATTGAACGCTAGAGGGTGAATGCGACACTTACCCATTGCCCATTCAGCTCAAATTCGCTATCACCCGCGAAGCTTTCATTGGTGACGACCCAATGGGGCATTATGAACATCCAATAAATACGAATGATGAGCGGCGGCGGCCAAATTTATGCTGATGGCGCTTCTTAAACAAGACAAGACGAAGGACCACCCCATGAAGGTTACCGAGACGCTCAACGAAGGCTTGAAGCGCGAAATTACGGTTGTTATTCCAGCCAAAGACATGAATACCAAGCGTGACGAACGTTTGCTGGACTTGAAAGACCGGGTAAAGATCAACGGTTTTCGCGCGGGCAAAGTGCCCCTGTCCCATGTTTCCAAGCTCTACGGCAAATCGGTCATGGGGGAGTTGGTGAATGAAACAATTGATGAGCAAACCAAAGCTGCGCTGAAAGAACGCGGAGAAAAAGCAGCCCAAAAGCCCGCTATTTCAATGACCGAAGATGAAGCCGAAGCGGAAAAAATTCTAAGTGGCAAGAAAGATTTCGAATTCAAAATTGTTTATGAAGTTATTCCGCCATTTAAGGTGGCCGATTTTAAGAAGTTGAAAATCGAACGCCCGGTTGTTGAGATTTCTGACAAGGAGATCATGGAACAGGTGGAGCGCATTGCCGAAAACAATGCGACTTATGAGGCCAAGAAGGGCAAAGCGGCGAAAAAAGACCGCGTTACCATGGATTACCTCGGTAAAATTGACGGAGAGCCTTTTGATGGCGGTAAGGACGAAGGGGCGCATCTGGTTTTGGGTTCCAACACGTTTATTCCCGGATTTGAAGATCAGTTAATCGGCACCACGGCCGGTGACGAGTTGGAAGTTAAAGTGAAATTCCCCGATGATTATGGCTCTGAGAATCTGGCCGGAAAACAAGCAATATTTGAAGTAACAGTTCACGAAGTCGGCAAGCCCGGCAAAGTCAAGATTGATGATGAACTTGCAAAAAATCTAGGCCTGGACGATCTCGCCAAACTAAAAGACGTGATTAAAGAGCAGATCGAAAGCCAATACAGCGACCAAACCCGCACCAAGGTTAAACGCCAATTGCTGGATCAACTGGATAAACTGCACAAGTTCGATTTACCTGAAGGAATGGTTTCTCAGGAATTCGACAATATCTGGAATCAGATTACCGATGATCTGGAAAAAGCCGGTAAGACCTTCAAGGATGAAGACACCACGGAAGCCAAGGCCCGTAAAGATTACCAAAAGCTTGCTGAGCGCCGGGTGCGTTTGGGACTGGTATTGGCGGATATTGGTGAGGAGGCCAAGATTGAGGTCACTGAAAACGAGTTGCAGCAATCATTGATGCAACAGGTTCAGCAGTTTCCCGGACAGGAAAAACAGATTTACGAATTTTTCCAAAACAATCCGGACGCTGTTGCTGGTCTTCGCGCCCCGATTTTTGAAGAAAAAGTGGTTGACCACATTCTTGAATCAGCTTCCGTGAAAGACAAGAAAGTCAGCAAGGAAGAACTGATGAAGGATGATGAACTTCCAGAATAATTTGTAGCAATGTTAATTGAGAATTTTTAAAAGCCCGCTTTGAACAACTCAAATCGGGCTTTTTGCTTGCTTAGGGCATAAACACTGAACGACTCTAGTGCTTTGTTTTTACGCGGTTCCTTATCCTTTTGATGTAACCATCAAAAGGGGAACGGCTCTAGTCGCAAGTCATGGCGCGTTTTCCGCGATAGGTAATGAAAGTGCAGGTGTATAATTCGCTACGAAGCCCGCGACGGTCAAACACCACGATGTCTGGGTCACCGGTAGCATCTCGTATGTCCTGAGTTATGGGGAGGTAACGCCCGAAATGCGGACGCATTAAGCGCTTTAACTTTGCGGCCCCCGATAGGTTTTTCCGAAACTTCACAACCAGCGTATCTTCCGCCCCGATTGTCGCGATTCCACCTGAATTTTGAAAAGCGGCTGCGTGGGCGTTTGTGGAGAGGGAAGCAGCCAACAGACCCGCAATAAGTAGGGGAGTTTTCATGATGAGATCCTATGGTTCGAATGAAAGGATTATTCCATGATTTCGAGGCTAAGTGTCCATTGAGTTATCAACAAGTGCGTTTTGTCAGTTGTGATCAAACGTGATCGGGGAGCTTATCCAAACCGACCGGCAGCGTGGGCCAGCATGGTGTAAACCTTGCCGGTGTCGGAGGTGAGATAGGTTTGCGTCATTATATTATCGCGATCATTTTTCGCGACGTCGGCAATTAAACGCTCGAAATCGGCCACATAACGATCAACTGAATCTTGAAACTTGGGATCCGCATGATACTTAGCGCTGATTTCATCATATGTTTTGCGCCCTTGAGGGGTATAAATATCTCTGTTGAAAACATCTCGATCACCGGACTGGTACCGCTGCCAAAGATTGACGGCGGACTGATGTTCGATGGATTTTGCAATATCGGCAGACAGGGTGCTTAGTGATTTGCCCGAATCTCGTTCCAGGGAGGTTTTGCTATCCGTATCATCTTGTGAAGCCCGATTAAGCAAATCTCTTACCCAACCGTCGCCGGAACTTGCGGCAGGGGGTGCAGTTTCAGTAAAGTCCAAGCCACCGCGCAAAGGCAAAGGGGTAGCCATCACGGGAGTTTCAGCCCTGGTGGATATTGCAGGAGCAGCGGTTTCGCGCACTGGTGACGTTTTCTGGCGCACCGGGATGGGCGGTTTTACAGCCGGGCGGGGGGGGTGCGCAAGAGGAGGAGGAGGATTTTGCGCGGCTTGTGGCGCGATGCTTGAAGCCAGATTGCTCGGAGCAGCATCCTGAAAGCGCTGGGTTTTGGTTACAATATTTTGCAAGTCCTTCAACGCTTTGATTTGGTCAGAAACCACCCGGCGCATGGCAGTGGTGGACTCTTTGGTTTCCTCAGGTAGATCAATAACGCTTTTCTTCAATTCATTGCGCGTGCTGGCAAGGTCGGTTCGAAGGTCATTTGCCGCAACACGCATTTCATGGGTTGCTGCCGCAAAGCGCTCCGTGGCTTCCGTTGCTGCTTGCCCAACACTTTCCGCAAGCCCCTGGGTCAGAGATTTTGCGCGGCCTTCCGCGCTGGAAACGGAATCAGTTAGCATGGCGGAAAAGCGCCCCATCAACTCTTCAAGATCAGAAGATTTTGCCACCAGACCATTGGTGAGAGACTCAATCGCATCGCGCCTGTCGTCAAGGCTGACAGCAATGTTGCTTTGTGTCTCGTTAAGCAATTGGGAAACGGAGTGCAATGCACCGGACTGTTCTTCAAATCTTTTTGCAATTTCAGCAATTTCAACAAGGACAATCGCAGAAACTTCTTTCAGCCCAAGATAATTGTTCTCGATCAAATTCGATGAAACAGTAAGTTCATTGGAGGCCTGACCGACCGCCGTGGTGAACTCTTCTGTCCTGGTCAGCAAAGTATCTTGCGCATCGTTCATGGTGGTATCGGCGGCTGAAATGAGGGTGCCGAGGGTGGCATTTGATTGCGACAGGCGATTCAATAAATCGCCAATTTCAGTGCGCAAACGATCGTTGGTTGAACTCAGCGCCTCGATAGTTTCATTTGATTTGGCGGTGAGGGTGTTGACCATGGCAGCGGATTCAGAACGCACCCGATCTCCAACCTCCTGGGCAACTTCAGTTATTTTATTAGACATTTCTTCCCCGGTGGAAGCCAATGTCATGGCCTGGCTTTCAACCACATTTGCGAGGGTATTGCTGGAGTGGGACAATTTTCCGACCAGATCGGTTGTCCGTTCTTCAAGGGAAAGGTATCGCGCTGCAAGGTCTTCGGCCGCCGCTTGCGCGGAACCTTCCATACGTTCGTTTGATTCAACCAACATGCCTTCCAGTTTTTGTGCTGCTTCATCAGCGGAAGATTTCAACAAAATCGAAGTATCGCTTAATTTTGCTACAAGACCGGTGGCAATTTCTTCGCTCGATTTTGCCAGCGTCGCCGCAACTTCTTTGCCTTGAGTTTCGAAATTACGAAGCAAGGGCAGGGTGTCTTTAGTGAGGAGCTGGCTTAACTCACGCGAGCGCGCCGCCAGCGTTGTGTTTAATTCCGCGGTCCGCTCAGCCAGAGAAGTGGTCACCTGTTCTGCGCGGGCTGCCAATGCACCATCAGCGGCTGTCAGTTGCTCAGCGATTTTGCCTTCCATCGACTTCATGGATTCAGCCATGGCATTTTCTGCTTTCGCTGCTTCCTTGGTAAGCATGGTGGATATTCCTTCAAGATTGGTGTCGAGGGAAGCGGAAAGTTCGCGGGCCCGCTCAGCCAGCATGTCGTTAACCCGTTCAGCCCCGGCATCAAGTGAAGCGCTGATCGCATCAACCCGGGTTCCAAGGGTCAAATCAACCACACCGATTTGCTCGTCGAATGTGTCCTTCATGGAACTGGTTCGCTCGGCCAGAAGTTTGTCCGCCGCGGCTGTTCCCTCTGCAAGGGTTTTGTCAATCATCTCCAAACGGTGAGCCACACGGCCATCAATGTCGCTCATTCGTTCATCGAATTTACTGTCAATTTCAGTAGTGCGTGCTTCAAGCTTGCTGTCGATTTCGTTGGTTCGCGCTTCAAGTGTGCTATCAATCTCAGCGGTGCGTGCTCCAAGTTTACTGTCAATTTCAGTAGTGCGAGCCTCAAGTGTGCTGTCGATTTGGGAAACCCTTGCAGACATTTTGCTGTCTGCCGCATCAACCTGATCAGCGATTTTCTGGTTTATTTCATCAACCCTGGATGCCATCGTAAGGCTGAGTTCCATGGTTTTTGTTTCAAGGGATTCCCTGGTATCTTCCAATTGCTGAGCCAGATTTGTGGTGATGGTGTTTTGGCCATCGGTGAAGACGGCTGCAATATCGCGGGTTCTCTCGGCCAGGGTTTCGTTTATTTGTT
>QILU01000014.1 GCA_003233475.1 Ahrensia sp. | reverse complement strand
TCTTCACCAACGCGCTCGCCTTTGCGCCAGGTGAAAAACCGGGTTCCAAGGGTTTGCCCGTGCCACCAGGTAAAAAATTGCAGGAAGAAATTTTTCATGCTTTCAGGCTTCTTTTCTGGCTCAATGCCGATCAGAAATTGTTCGCACCGCAATCACGAAATCGCATTACGTCTGGGTGTTCTTTTGGTCTGAATTCGGGGAGAAGTCCAGCTTTTATCAACTTCCTCGCGCAAATTCACACCGAAACAACTGCTCCGGTGTTTTTATGCGCGCCAGTGGGAGAAAAACCATTCTTCCAGCAGGGGCTCATTCATATTCAACGTCATTACCCGCCAATCTTTTTGCGCAGCAATTCGTTCACCGCCTGCGGATTGGCTTTGCCCCCGGTCGCCTTCATTACCTGCCCCACGAACCAGCCGATCATATTCGGTTTTTCTCTCGCCTGCTCAACCTTGTCAGGGTTCGCGGCCATAATTTCGTCCACAGCAGCTTCAATCGCCCCAGTATCAGTCACCTGCCCCATGTCCCGTTCTTCAACAATTTTTGCCGGGTCGCCGCCCTCGTTCCAAACGATCTCAAACAGGTCCTTGGCAATCTTGCCGCTGATGGTGTCGTCCTTGATTAAGTCAACAATTTTGCCCAATTGCTCAGCCGATACGGGACTGGTTTCAATATCTTTTCCGACCTTGTTCAAGGCCCCAAGCAGATCATTGATCACCCAGTTCGCGGCGATCTTTGCATCGCGGCCCTTAGCCACCTGCTCATAATAATCAGCAACGGCTTTGTCGGAAACCAAAATGGAGCTGTCATATTCGGACAATCCTTCGCTTTGAAAACGGGCGCGTTTTTCATCCGGCAGTTCCGGCAAAGTTTTGCGAATGGCTTCCACATAGGCATCGTCAAACTCAAGTGGTAATAAATCCGGGTCGGGGAAATAGCGATAATCATGGGCCTCTTCTTTGGAGCGCATGGAACGGGTTTCCCCTTTTACGGGGTCGAACAGGCGGGTTTCCTGATCAATTGAACCACCATCTTCCAAAATTTCAATCTGGCGACGGGCTTCATAGTCAATGGCCTGGCCCATAAAACGGATGGAGTTGACGTTTTTTATTTCGCACCTTGTGCCAAATTCACCACCGGGTTTGCGCACGGAGATATTCACATCGGCCCGCATGGAACCCTGATCCATATTTCCATCGCAAGTGCCAAGATAACGCACGATGGAACGCAGCTTGGTGACATAGGCCTTGGCTTCTTCAATGGAGCGGATGTCCGGTTTGGAAACGATTTCCATCAACGCCACACCGGAGCGGTTTAAGTCCACAAAACTCATTGTGGGGTGTTGGTCGTGCATGGATTTACCCGCGTCCTGTTCCAAATGCAGGCGCTCCACGCCGATATCAACGCTTTCAAAATTCCCCTCTTTGTCCGGCCCCACCTGAATGGTGATGATTCCTTCTCCCACAATCGGATCCTTGAATTGGCTGATCTGGTAGCCTTGGGGAAGGTCGGGATAGAAATAATTTTTGCGATCGAACACAGACCGGTTGTTAATTTTGGCGTTCAAGCCAAGGCCGGTTTTAACCGCCTGACGAACGCATTCCTCGTTGATAACCGGCAACATGCCCGGCATGGCGGCATCGACAAGAGAAACATTTGAATTCTGCTCGTTGCCAAATTTGGTGGAAGCCCCCGAAAACAATTTCGCGTTAGACGTTACCTGGGCGTGGACTTCCAGCCCCACCACCAGTTCCCACTCGTGATCTTCGCCCGGAAAAAAGTGATCCGGATTGGGTGTGCGCACATCAACGAGTTCTGTCATGGTTATTCCGGGTTTTAATAAAATAAATTAGTCTTCCACAGTGGCTAAATCAATCGCGGGAAAAGAACAAGATGAATGGTGAAAAACGCTAACTTAATCGACCAAAAAAGGTCATTCTCGCGCTTTTTGAAAGTTCTACACCCGGTTGAGAGTTATAGGCCAAAACTGCCAACATGCGGGTTTCTTCACTTTCGTTGGGGGAGACCCGGTGAATGGAATCCCGCCCCCGAAAAAGCACCAGTGTTCCAGGCTCCATCGGCAAATACTGCGGCGTAATTTCACCATTCAATAATTGACCGACCCGTTGAAAATTCATTTCTTCGACTTTTGAATCCCGCAGGTTTTTTACAAACTCGAACCGCGACCCTTTTTCTGGTTTGTGAATGAGCAGGGTGATGGCAAATTCTGAATTGTCAAAATGCCACCCCAGTTCCTGACCAAATTTGGCATAATGAATATTTATTGATGACAGTGGATCGGTGTAGGAATGCAAACTGGTTTCGCCGGTTACACTTTTAATAAAGCCGCGAAAATCCTCTGAATCATAAAGAACGCGCAAAACGGATTCTTTTGAAACATCATCGTCGCCAATAATTCCTTTACTTGAAATAACCTGACGATTTTTAGGGTGATCATCGGGAAATGTAGTATCGTGCGATGTCAGATAAACCGAATGGCTGGTTTCACAATAAAACGCTTTTTCCTGGCTGCTTACGGCTTCCAAATGCAAGATTTTTAAGGCTTGTGAGGTTAAATAACCGGGCAGGCACAAAACCCCGTCTTCATTTAGGATGCGGGTACACCGGGAAACAAATTTCGAGTTTGACGGATCGTAATTGTCCACATCAACAATGTCATCGAAGGTCATGCAACACCCTGTTTCAGTCAATCACCTGCGCTATTCTATTTACGGAATCAAACGCTGACAACTTATCATTAGACGAAATCAGGCCACGCTCTGCGATTTCCTATCGGGAACAACATTCCCTGACGCTCTTTCGTCGACGTCGGTTGCGCCCGTTTCCTCATCCAGCGTAACCATGTTGCGCCCCTGGCGTTTTGCGCGGTAAAGCGCATTATCTGCCCTGGTATAAAGGGAAAGATAATTTTCGTTTTTTTCTATTGTTGCAATTCCAATGCTGGCGGTCACAAACCTGCCAACGGGAAGAGCCGGAATCACCAGACTGCTAAAATAGGTGCGCAACCCTTCGGCAAATATTCTTGCGCCCTTACCATCGGCATTCCAAAGCACCACACAAAATTCCTCACCCCCCACACGCCCCGCCAAATCGCTATCGCGAACAGAATCGGAAATTGCTTCCCCGAAAGCCTTGATCACCGCATCCCCCGCCGGGTGGCCGAACTCATCGTTTATTTTCTTAAAATTATCAATATCGATCACCAGCAGACTATAGGGCAGCGGAGTACGCCGCAGCTGGGCGATTTGCTTTCCCGCTTCCTCTTCAAACACCGCCCGGTTCTTCAAACCGGTCAGATGGTCTCGCATGGAAATGCGTTTCACATCCGTGATCAAATCGCTGACACAGGTCCCAATTAATGAAAGTGCCAGAATGAGCAACGAAATTGCAGTCGAAAATCCGACAACAAACCGGTGGATGGAATCTGCATAGGTCTCATTGGTAATAGGGCCGTCAATCCTTAAGGTAATCTGGGGTGTTACAATAAACTGAATCGCAATTAAGGTAATGACCCAAAACAAAAAAGCCTCAATACCGTCGCGTCTCGCTGAATCCCGCAGGTGCCAGGCACCAATGGCAAACATCGTTCCCATAAGCGAGTTTTCAATCAGTATCCGCATATTCAATATGGGCGTATTCATGGCAACATACCCTGCTGTCAGGGTTCCAACGATGCCGACTCCGACAAGCAGTTTTAACGGAGCATTAAGCCCGGCCCGTTTGTAAAGCGCCCAAAAAATTAACGACACACCCAAAACATAACAACCATTGCTGATAAAAAGGCTTTCAATCGAGGTCGTTTCATACACAAAATGAGCGAATACCCGACCGGTTCCGCTGGCAAGAAATGCCGCAGACATGCCCAATATATAGGTGCGGGATTTCTGCTTTGACCAAAATACAAAGAAGGTCATGGCAAAGAGAAAAGACATCACCGGGTTCAAGAGCCCGATAATCAGCTCTTTTTCCATAATCGGCCCTTTTGATAAATTCACTCAACCATAGGTTGCGCAAACAAACAAAGAGTTAATTTTCTGCGTTTTGAACCGCGATGGCGCGAAACAGAGCCACGGAATTTTCGTGGGCGCTGCTTCCGTCTTTTTGTAATTCCTTAAAGGCTCTATCAGCCGAGGTTTTTACAATTACTGTGCGGTATTTCGGATTGACATAAACATATTGTCCATACACCCCGCGGGCCAGAAAATCCCCCCCGTTTTCGGCGGAACCCGGCGGAATCCACCACTGGTATCCATAACCCCAGCCATCTCCATTCGCTGCCTTTGGTGCGCTTATGGTGGTTGATTTTTTTATCCAATCAGCCGACACAATTCTGTTTCCCCGCCATATCCCTCCATTAAGGATCATCTGCCCGAAACGGGCGAAATCGCGGGTTGCTATGTTCAGCCCCCCAAGGGCAAATGCGGTGCCATAACCATCGGTTGTATAATAAGGCGCGCGTTTGAAACCAATTGGAGAGACAATATTCCGCCCTACATAGCTGATCAGCTTTTCCCCCGTTGCCGCCCGCAACACCATGGAAAGCACATGGGTGTCGATGGAAACATATTGGCGCGCAGTCCCCTGCTCGCGTTCGCGCCCTTCAATGGAAATGGCGAATTCATCCATGGAACCACCCAGCGCCAGAACCCTCCCCATCCTTTTAATATCAGACCAGAAATCAAGATAATCCTCATTAAATTTTACGCCGGAGGACATGTTCAAAACGCTGCGCACGGACACCCCTTTGTATCCGGAAGTTTTCAGCTTAGGGACGTATTTATCGACGGGATCGTCCAGATTGATCAATCCTTGTTCCACCGCAATTCCAAATGCGACCGAGAGAAACGATTTTGCCACCGACCACGATATGCGCAGATCATCCGGCCCCGTTCCCAGGCCATAACTCTCGTGGGTAATAATCCCGTTTTGTACCACCAGCATGGAGGTCGTCTTAGAATTATCCAGCCATTCTTTTGATGATTTGGTTTTGCCGTTTTGCAAATATGTTTTAGACAAGGGTTTTAGTGCGACAACCCACTCTTCCACATCCCCCGTATCTTCGATTGGTGCAAAGGCAAAGGCATCTTTCATGTTGGAAAAATTGCCGATAATATTATCTTCGGCAAAAAGCGTGTTGACGGCATTCAACCGCTTCAGGCGGTCGATGTTAAACGCTGCCCAAATAAGAGCCACCACCACAAGGGTAGCAAATATCAATCCGAGCCACTTAAAAATTCGTCTCATGCCCGCTCCAGAATTTTACCAAAACGCAATTCCACTCACCACCACTTTTCAGCGCCAAACCGACCAGCGGCTTTTTCAATCACTTCACCGGCCTGAAACAATGTACCTTCCTCAAACGGCTTGCCAATGAGCTGCAATCCAAGCGGCAGGCCCTCATTTGAAAGCCCGGCAGGCACCGAAATTCCTGGCAGGCCAGCCATGTTCACGGTAACGGTGAACACGTCATTCAAGAACATTTTTACCGGGTCGGCAGCCATTTCCTCGTCGCCAATCGCAAACGCAGCGGAGGGGGTGGCGGGGGTTAAAATGCAATCTACCCCATCAGCAAAAACGGTTTCAAAATCGCGTTTCACCA
>QILU01000178.1 GCA_003233475.1 Ahrensia sp. | reverse complement strand
GCCGCCGAAAATTGTGTCGTCGCCCCCAAGGCCTAAAATAAAGTCATCGCCACGACGGCCGTTAAGAACATTTGCAAACTGATTGCCAAATATCTGGTCGTTGAAATCTCCACCTTCAACGTTTTCTATCCCGCCAATTGAAGTGATAGCTGTGCCATCGATAATGGCCGTGCCTGCTGACAGGTTGATCGTTGAAGCAGAAGAAACGGCGGCCACATTGATTGTGTCTGTGCCTGAAGCATCAAATATTGTTGTACTGTGTCCAAAAGCGCCCGCATAATCTGAGAATTCATTGGTATAAATATAAACATCATCGTCAATATTCGCATCACCCCAGACATTTAACTGCAGGCTTGTAATCACGCCAATATCCTGGGAGGCATTGTCTGAAATCGTTATCACCCAATCGCCAGCGGAAAGTTCTCCGCGAAAAGCGTTTGATGTCATAGTCCAGCCATCGGAAGGTAAATCGATGCCGTTGCCGGTTCGGTTAAGAAGATTGCTGACTGTGCCATCTGGCGATGTGATGGTAATTATCAGATCGCCGAGAAAGGTATGGTTGCCCTGCATAATCAGTTCAATTGACTCGACATCAATATTGTTGGCCACATTGATCGTAAAGCTTACCCCGGTCGAGTTATTGTCTGGAATGATTTCAACGCCGGAAAAACTACCTGTAGCACTTGCTTCATTGGCGGAAGTTGATTGGACATTCCAGGTTTCCGCCAGCCTGACGGCTGCCAGTGCATCCACCAGCCCCGCACCATAATCGTTGGAAAAATGCAGACCGCCGCCGTTCCAGTTATCGGCACCGTTGAAGCCCCAGTCGTATTGCTCGTTCCCGGATTGTCCGCTGCCTATTGCGGTGCCCGTGTGCTGGGCGGAATAGCTGAGAATTTCCTGCACATCGCGCCACCCGAGCAAGGGGTTGGCCTCAAGCATTAATGCTACAACACCCGAAAGTAAGGGTGCGGCAGCAGATGTGCCGCCAAAGGTCGCAGTGTAATCGGCATTCGAGTTACCAAATTCGTTACTGCCGTTTGAATAACCGTCACTTCCGGTTCGGTCGGTTGTCCAGACGCCAGAGCCGGCGGGGCCACTTGATGGAGCGCTAATGAGCAGAGAAGCTCCTTCGGTGCTATAATCTGCAACATTTCCGTTATGGCCTATTGCGGCCACCGCTATGGTTTCGCGGGCACTGGTAAAGTCGGAATCATTGGTGTTGCGGTTTTCGGCCCGGTTGTTGCCTGCGGAGTTGACAATAATTGTACCAAGTCCGCCTCGTCCGTTTTGTACCGCATCATCAATTCCACCAAAGAAACCTGACCATAAAGGGTTCAGTTGGTTGGCGATAAAGCTGTTGGAGAACCCCCAGGAGTGGTTAATAACATCGAAATTGCTCTGCTGGTTCATTGCCTCATCTTCCGCGCTCCCGGTTAGATTGAGAATGCCAACGCCGGCAAGGGTTGCCCCGAAGGCCACGCCAACTGTGCCTGTGCCATTGTTCTCCGCTCCGATAAGCCCTGCAACCGCCGTTCCGTGGTTATCGGCAGCGGAAGTTGGAAAGGGATCATGGATGGCACCACCAATGGTGATATGCAGGTTTGTATCATAATTTCCATCGAGATCGGGGTGGGTGTATTGAACCGCGTCATCATAAACAGCAACGGTTATGCCGTTTCCCGTATAATCATCCCAAACAGAAGTAACATTGATGTCAATTCCGGCGAGCCCGCCGCTTTGCCCGGTGTTGTTCAAATACCATTGATTGGCAAACAGGGGATCGGTGGGAGTGAAAGAAACTTCTGTTGCGCGCGGATCGGTGATTGCGTGCGAATTTGCATAAAAATCGCCTGTAGATTTGATAGAATTTGCCATTTTGAACCCTGCTTAATTAGTTTTGATCAGAGTTCAGTTCACTTTTGACCGAATCTCGCCCTTAATTGATCACAAACGGCTATCGATCATAGATAGGCGATATTTGCAAGGAATTCTGCTTGAATGGGTGAACAATTTCGAAATATTGAGGCTAATTTCGAAGGATCAATTTCAGGCGGATGGCTTGCCCTTGCATGCAATTGGACTTGCGCAGGAATTCCCCTTTCACTAATATCGTATCGCCTGCTTTGAATCCGCGCAGGTCTCCTACCAGGGTGTATAATTTACCGTCATTTCCGCGCATCGCCGGACACTCTACCCCTTCACTGATAAGAATACCTGAGACTTTGGTATCGGATACTGCTGCCTCCACTTTTATGGCCCCTGGGGTGAATGCAATTGTGAACAAAACAGATGTGGCCAGTGTTGGAATCGATGCTAAAAATCTAAGATTGAATTGATTTCTCATTTTGTAATATTTGCCCACTATTGTTTTAATTTTTTGCCACGGGTAGTGATCCGTCAAAATTCAACTTCCGCTTTCATTGACAATGTGCCTTGAGGGTTTTGCGCCCAAAGTATCCCTTTGCCATCGGAATGAATAGTGAAGGGGGATGTGTCGAATAGTGGCGACATGGCACGGAAATTGAAGCTTTTTAATGGCGCGTGATTGGCCTTGCGACAGGCCATATCGGCCAACAGAGTTGCAGCCAGCGGCCCGTGAAAAACCAGCCCCGGATATCCTTCCACCGCCTTGCAATATTCGCGGTCATAGTGAATGCGATGGCTGTTGAATGTCAGGGCGGAATAACGGAACAATTGTATGGTCGATGGGGTGATGGTCTCGTTCGATAGGCTGTTCTTTGGCGGTTCCGGTGGTGATGGTAATAACGCATCGGGTGCGGGGTCGGCTTTGTAAACGATGTCCTGTTCTTCTGAAATACAAAGGGTATCATCTGGCGTCTTAAAAACATGCTCCACGGTAACAAAACAAAGGGTTCCGCTGCGCCCGGATTTGATGGTGACATTCTTAATTGTGGAAGTCTTGGTGATAGTGTCTCCCAGTAAAATGGGTTGCGCAAATGTAAGACGGCTTCCCGCCCACATGCGGTGGGGTAGATCTACAGGGGGCAGGAAGGTTCCCAGTTCTGGATGACCATCTCGGCCAAGGCCGGATAGGGGAACTCCGGAATGAAAATAGGCCCAGTGCCAAAGGGGAGGGAGGGGGGCATTTTTCTCAAATGTCGGCTGGCGGTCGAGGGTTGCCTGCATGAGGCGTGCCTGGGCAGGGTGAAGGGTGTCTGTCACCGTTTCAGATTTGCCAATCCATTCTTGCAATCTGGGTTTATTCAGCGATTTTTCGATCATTATTGACTTCCGGATAATATTATTGGTTGCCACGCATTGCGCGCGTTGCCATGTTCGATTGGAATCATTTTGTTGAGAATATCATCATGCCCGTTGCGCTTTCCGTCAATCTAAATGCTGTGGCTCAATTGCGTAATCGGAGGGATTTGCCTTGGCCGAGTGTGGAGAGCATGGGACGAATTGCACTTGAGGCCGGTGCTTCGGGGCTGACGGTGCACCCGCGCCCTGATCAGCGCCATATTCGCTTTAGCGATGTGCCGCAGTTGCGGGCGCTGATTGATGATGAATTTCCCGATCGGGAATATAATATTGAAGGCTATCCCACCGAAGAGTTTATGGCTCTTTGCGAAGAAGCCCAACCGGAACAGGTGACGCTCGTTCCCGACGATCCATCTCAAGCCACTTCTGACCACGGTTGGGATTTTAAGAATCAACACAATATGTTGGCACCAATTGTTGCGAGATTGATTCAGGCTGGAATGCGGGTGTCTTTGTTTGCGGATGCCGATCCGGAAGGGGTGAGATGGGCTGCTGACAGTGGTGCAAACCGCATTGAACTTTATACCGGGCCTTATGGGGGAACCTTTGACAACCCAAAGGCTGCGGCGCTGGAAATTGAAAAACTCGGGTTGACCGCAGATGCAGCGCTGGCGCTGGGAATGGGGGTGAACGCCGGGCATGATTTAACGGTTGCCAACCTGCCGCCGTTAGTGGCGCGAATACCAGATTTGGCTGAGGTTTCCATCGGCCACGGGTTGACCGCTGATGCGCTGGAATTTGGTATGGCGGAAAGTGTGAGGCGATTTTTGAAAGCCTGTGGCAACTGAATTCAATTTGATTCTCTAATGCCAATTGCCATTTGAGCTGGAGAGCGCTAAACCACCCGCGAATTGGGCTTTGTCTAGCCTTCATGCATTTTCTACAAACCATTTAAGGAGAACGCTCATGCGCGTTTATTATGACCGCGATGCGGATATCAATCTTATTAAGTCCAAAAAGGTTTGCATTATCGGTTATGGGTCGCAGGGGCGCGCCCATGCTCTGAACCTTAAAGATTCCGGCGCCAAGGATGTGGTTGTTGCCCTTCGTGAAGGCTCTGCCACCGCCGCCAAAGCGGAAGCCGATGGTTTTAAGGTCATGTCTGTAGCGGAAGCTGCAAAAGTCTCCGACATAATGATGATGGCTGCACCAGATGAACTTCAGGCCGGTATCTGGAATGACAGCATTGTGGGCAACATCAAGCCCGGTGCTGCAATCGCCTTTGCCCACGGATTGAATGTTCATTTTAATCTGATCGAACCCGGCAAAGATATTGATGTGGTGATGATCGCACCCAAGGGCCCCGGCCATACGGTGCGCGGCGAATATCAAAAAGGGGGCGGAGTTCCTTGTCTTATCGCTATCCACCAGGACGCTTCTGGTAATGCTCACGATCTGGCTCTTTCCTATGCCTGTGGCGTTGGTGGCGGTCGTTCCGGTGTTATTGAGACTACGTTCCAGGAAGAGTGCGAGACTGACTTGTTCGGTGAACAGGTTGTGCTTTGTGGTGGTTTGGTTGAGCTTATTCGCGCCGGTTTTGAAGTATTGGTTGAAGCGGGCTACGCCCCTGAAATGGCATATTTTGAGTGCCTGCACGAAGTGAAACTTATTGTTGATCTGATTTATGAAGGCGGTATTGCCAACATGAATTACTCAATTTCCAATACGGCTGAATGGGGTGAATATGTCTCCGGCCCGCGCATCATTACATCTGAAACAAAAGATGAGATGCGCCGCGTGTTGAAAGACATTCAATCCGGTAAATTCACCTCTGAATGGATGCAGGAATGGCACGGCGGTGCGGCACGCTTCAAAGGTATTCGTCGAATGAACGACAAGCACCAAATTGAAGAAGTAGGCGAAAAACTGCGTGGCATGATGCCTTGGATACAAGGTAATGCGCTTGTGGACAAAGAGAAGAACTAAACTGGTTTTGGAACGTCTTGCAAATTTATAAGTCGATCCAAGGCCTCTTTTGTTTGCAAGCATCGCTTCGCGCTGCGCGGGGATCCAAGGAAATGCGCTGGTTGATAAAGAGAAAAACTAAAGTGGTTTTGGAATTTGCGGTGACTGAAGGCTGATCCAAGGCCTCCTATTGTTTGTTAGCCTGAAAATTTGGCGCGATTATCATAGTATTTTTTTTGGTTATCCCTATCTATGCTCCATAACAGATGGAGATCGATATGGAATTGGAAATCAATCGGGTACGAATAAACGTGCCAAAAGAGTATCGCAAAGCTACGCTTCTTGATTATATTCGTGACTCTGTAGGTCTCAAAGGGACAAAATTTGGATGTGGGAGTGGGCTTTGCGGGGCTTGCACGGTTCATCTTGATGGGGTGGCGGCCCGATCCTGCCAGACATTGGTTGAAGATGTCGAAAACCTTTCCATTACGACAATCGAAGGCTTGTCGGGGACCACCCCTTCCGGGTCGCTTCACCCGGTGCAAAAAGCCTGGATTGAAGAAAGCGTGCCCCAGTGCGGTTATTGTCAGCCTGGACAGATTATGACGGCAGCGGCACTGCTTGAGCGCAACCCGCAACCCTCTGGCGAGGAAATTATCCTGGAGATGAACGGCAATCTGTGCCGTTGCGGAACCTATGGGCGGATCAGAAAAGCTGTCGCTCGCGCGGCTCAGGAGGGTTAAATCAATGCCCAATAAAAAACCCAAAAAGATAAGTCGTCGTGGATTTTTGAAAAAAACCGGCTGGGTGGCCGCGGGTCTAACCGTGGTTGCAGCGGCCTCATACCCGTTTGTTCGCTCCGCAATTCCAATTTTGCCGACCCGCAATGACCCCTCATCTGACGATGGGTTGGCGTGGTTGCAGGTGTTGCCTGATGGGAGCATCCGATTCTATTGCCCGCGTATGGAAATGGGGCAGGGCGCTGCGTTAGGGCTGGCGCAAATTGTTGCGGAGGAGTTGAATGTCAGCCAGTCGCAAATTGAATGTGTCACTCCGTCTACCGACCAGGTGGAGCCGTTTAAGATGACTGTTGGCAGTGAAGGGATTGCGACGCTTTTTGAGCCGATTTCATCGGCAGCTGCGCGATTGCGTGAAGCACTGCGGCTGATGGCGGCTGAAAAAGAGGGGGTCGATCTGGATCAGATTGAAGATGATCGGGGTGGCTTCAAACTGTCTTCAGGCAATAAGCTTAGTTATGGCGATCTGGTGCCTTCGAATCCGACGGTGCTTTCCGTCTCCGATTACCCTGCTGCTGACGGACAGTTGGAACGCTATGCCGTTAAGCGCAAAGGTAATTTTCGAGCAATAGGGCAAGACTGGAAGCACCATGAGCTGGAGGCCATTGTCACAGGTCAAACCGTTTATGCGCGCGACGTCTCACTGCCGGATATGCTGTATGGTCAGATGCTTCATCCGCCGGCTTTTGGGGCCAGGTTACTCAGTGCGGACGGGAGTGCCGCTGAATCAATGGCGGGCGTTAGCGCTGTTGTTATCAATACGGATGCTAATTTTGTCGGCGTTGTGGCTGAAAACCCGCTTGTATTGTCGGATGCGGTAGAAGCCGTGAAGGCCAAATGGGACATGCCGGAGGGTGTCGACCAGACGCAATTGGATGCGATCCTTGATGTGATGAAAATTCGTACTGATGATGATTTTGAGCATGTGCTGGTTTCAGACGGCGATGTTAGTGTTGGGAAAAACAAAGCGCGCCACAAGGCATCTGCCCGTTATGACACATCTTTTGCGGCCCATGCGGCAATGGAACCGCGCTCTGCGTTGGCCTGGGTTCGAGAAGATAAAGTTGAGATATGGAGCGGCAGCCAGGATCCGTTTTTCATTCAAAAACGTGTGGCCAAGGCGATTGACCGTGCCGCCGATGAGGTTGTTGTTCACAGCCTCCGAATGGGCGGTGGTTTTGGTGGGCGGGTTGTTTGCCAAACTTCAGACGAAGCGGCGATCCTTTCAAAAGCGGTTGGCCGTCCGGTGCGTGTGCAGTGGGACCGTGAGACCGAGTTTCAAAACACTTATTATCACCCGGCATTTTCACACCATATAGATGCGGGGGTCAGTGAAGACGGTTTTATCAGCCACTGGCAGCATGACTTTGTATCTTCACCGATTATATTTGGCATTGTTCCGGCTCCACTCAACACTGTGATAGATATGTTTGTGGCCGATACGGGAACTGCGCGTGGTGCCGTTTCCCAATATAAAATGGAAAATCGGCAGATTCGTTATTCCGATATCCGCACATCCGTTCCAATCGGGCCATGGCGAGGGCTTGGTGCTGCACCCAATGGGTTTGCGATTGAGAGTATGATGGATGAACTGGCGAATAAGGCCGGAATTGATCCGCTAAAGTTTCGGCTGCAAAACCTGCCACCGGAAAGTGACCGTCTGGCCGCCGTGTTGCGGCGGGTTGGCGAAATGGCTGATTGGGATGAACCAGAAATTTCTGGAATTGGCAGGGGGATTGCCTGCGCCGTTTATAAGGATGAAACGGCTGCTGCCATTGTTGCAGAAGTTCAGGTTGATAAAAGTATCGGCGAAATACGGGTTACCAGAATTTGGTGTGCACAGGATTGCGGGTTGGTTATAAATCCCGATCAGGTTGAGAACCAGATTATGGGGAACATAATCTGGGGGTGCAGCATGGCTCTCAAAGAGCGGTTGACTTTTGAAGCAGGCGAAGTGGAGCAAGATAATTTTGATGGTTATGAAATTCTTCGCAATTTGGAGGCTCCTGAGGTCGAAATTGCCCTGATTGAACCGGCCGATGCAGCACCTGTCGAGGTGGGGGAATCTGCGTTGGCCCCGGTGGCACCGGCTATTGTCAATGCGAAAAGAGCCCGCAGCCTGCCGATTGATTTTGATAGTCTCGCTTAGGAATAGGATTTGATCCTAGAGCATTGTTTTTACGCGGTTCCTTATCCTTTTGATGGTACCATCAAAAGGGGAACGGCTTTAAGGAAAGGAAGAAGTGCCATCCGAGAGTTTGCAAAAGCCAGTATTTTCAATCTTATTGTTTCCCGGTTGAAGCGAAGCAACCCGGATTTGATACCTGCTGGAATTCCGCGTGTTGATGCGGCACGTCAAGCGCTTATTCCAGCGGCGTTCAAGCGCAATATGCTCGATGACATTTGGCGTGAAGCGGGTGTAGAAACACTGTTATCTATTGGCCGTGAAGTCAAAACTGTTGGAAATGACCCAATTTGGAATGCGGCGAAGCGTTCGGCAAATCCGCCTCTGTTTTTCGATAAGTGGCAGCGATTTGAGGTTTTTGCCCATTCGCAAAATCGGGTTCGTATTGACCAGCTCAATGATAATCTTGCTACATTTGAAAGATACACGGAAGCGGGACAAATCCCTACACCACCGGAGAATTTGCTGATATGCGGTTTGCTCATTGCGTTGCTGGAGGAGATTGGTTGTCTTGGGCTTTGTTGTGAAATGCCGCTTTGCGGGGGTGAGGTTTTTACGATCTATGATCAGAAAAAAATCCTTGTTCCTGAAAATACTGATCTGCTGGAAACCGGAACCTGGAGCATCAATTGGCAAAGCTTTTCTCCTGACACTAACAAAAACAAAAGCAGCCTGGGGTTGCCTGAAGTAGCTTTACCGGTTTCGGTGGAGCCAAAACTTAAGGCACTGTATGAGACCATTTCGTTGCTGTTGACGGGTGATATCTCGCGCCAGTGGAAAGTGGGTGAATTGGCCCGTGAGGTTGGTTTGTCGACACGTTCCTTACAGCGAAAACTGCGGGATGGTAAGCTTGGTTTTTCCAGCCTTGTCCGGCTTGTGAGAATTCATGAAGCCTGTCGTCTGTTAAAGGACAGCAGGATTTCAGTAACAGCAATTGGATTTTGTACCGGATTTTCTGATACCGCCCATTTCAGCCGTGATTTTCGCGCGAGCATGGGAATGTCGCCAAAAGAATTTCGCACGATTAGTTAGGCTTCTAATTGCAAATAAAAAGGCCGATTCAGAAGAACCGGCCTTATCAATATTCAATGTTGAAATTTTACTTACGACACACGCGTTCACGGCCATCATAACCGATGAAAGTATTGCTGCGCTCGTCATAAGAGCGGTAAGCGGCGTAGCAGCGTCTTACGCGGCGCTCATTGCGAGATAGGCGGGGAGCGTTACGGATGCGACGCTGGTAGCGGACACGCGGTTGATTATAATGACGAACGCGTGGTTGGTAGTAGCGGCGCTGGTAGCGAACACGTGGTCGATCGTAACGGTTATAGTGACGCACGCGAGGCCGATAGTTGCGACCACCGTAATAGGGGCGCGGGTTGTAATAGTTATTTCGGTTATAACCCCGGCGGGCTTTGCGTTTTTTCTTGTTGCGACGAATTTCACTGGCAATTATTGCTCCGCCAATGGCTCCGAGAATTACTCCGGCCGCAATTCCCCGTTCCCGCTTGCCAGCCTGGGCTGGTGTGGAAATTGAAGTTGCGGCGACGGTGAAGGCAACAAGGGCGCCGATTGTGAGGGTAAAGAACTTTTTCATTGTGATCTCCTTTGTATGTATTGAGACCGGACGACGTGCCTGATTGCCCGTCTCAGTGATGTCGTTATGCAGAATCCAACATGAACGGCGCATGAACATCATTAACAAATTGGTAAACAGTAATTGTGACCTCAAAGTGCCAGTCTTTTTTGAGGTGGCTTGAGGCAGGGTTTTGTGGCACTGATTGGTTTTTCGTTGCTGCCTTTTGGAGTGTTAGGTGTCTGTTCGTATTGCAACTTTTAACGTTGAAAACCTGATGGCGCGATTTGATTTTTCCGGATGGCGCGACAATGCTCGACGGGATCGGGCGGTTGCAATGAAAAAGATATCCTCAAAACAGGACTACCGCATGCTTGAGCAGGCGCGAGTGATTGCCCATGAGGATGACGCGCGACAAATGACTGCCCTGGCTATTGCAGATTGCCATGCGGATATTTTATGCCTGCAGGAAGTTGAAAATCTGGAAACCCTGGAAGCGTTTGAGAAAAATTATCTCTATCCCATGACCGGGCTTTCCTATCCGCAGAAGGTTTGGATTGAAGGTAATGATTCGCGCGGAATTGATGTGGCATTGATGGCCCGGGCAACCACTGCCAATGGGGAAAAAATTCAGATTACCAAAGTCAAAAGCCACCGCAAACGAAGTTTCAAAGAGCTGGGCGTTCACAATAAACAACTGGCAAAGATGGGATATGAGCCTGATGAGAAGGTTTTTCGCCGAGATTGTCTTGAAGTAAACTTACGAATTGACGGCAAACCGAGCACATTGTTTATCTGCCATTTCAAGTCCATGGGGACGAGCCGAAACGGGCTCGACGGGCGGGAATACACCATGCCGGTTCGTTTGGCCGAAGCTCAGGGTGTCCGCAATATTATCGAACATAAGTTTGGCGCAGACCGGGCGCCCAAAATGCGTTGGATGATTTGCGGCGATTTGAACGATTACACCGAACGGTTGGTGGTTGGGGGCAACAGGCGCTCGGGGTACAAATTCAAAATGGTTTCAGAAGAACAGAGCGGGGCTCATCCGTTATTGAAGGATGGGTTCTCGATCGATTTGTTGAAAAGACGCGAAGATGCGGCCGGCAGTTCAAAAGACACCCGCGACCCGGATGAACGCAGTATTCGCCACCTTGTGCAATTGGACTATCTGTTGGCTTCTCCGGCTTTGGCAACAATGAATGACAAAGCGCTTCCGCATATTGTCCGCAATGGCCAACCCTTGCGAACCGTGTTTCCAGCCGGACAGGATGTGGAGCGGTATCCGCGAACCGGTTGGGATAGACCAAAGGCCTCTGACCATTGCCCGGTTGCAGTGACGTTGAGGATGGATTGAGCTAAAATTGTAAAGAATCGCCGCAACCAAACTGATAGAAATTGCTGATTATGAATTTGTTTGAAATTGCAGCCTTGCTGCTTGTCCTTTCCGGTTTTTTCGGCTGGTTCAATCATGTTGTTTTGAAACTTCCCCATACGATTGGCCTGTTGGTTATGGCACTTATTTCGTCGGTGGCCTTGCTTGGATTGGAAAATGTCTTTCCCGCTCTGGGGATTACCGAAACCCTTAAAGGGGCGATCGGGCAGATCGATTTTTATGCGACTGTGATGGAGGGCATGCTGGCGTTTCTGCTGTTTGCCGGTGCGTTGCATGTGGATTTTTCTATTCTGCGTAGCCAAGCTTGGGCGATTGGGGCAATGGCCACAATAGGGGTGGTGATGTCTACCTTCATCGTTGGCTTTGGGGTTTATTATCTTTCGGGATTTCTTGGAATGCAGGTTCCTTTTATCTGGTGTTTGGTGTTTGGAGCTTTGATTTCTCCCACCGATCCTGTCGCGGTTTTAAGTCTGCTGAAGTC
>QILU01000201.1 GCA_003233475.1 Ahrensia sp. | reverse complement strand
CGTTTCGTCACCGATGCCTCGGGCAATCTGGTCGAATCCACCGCCTACGCATCTTACGGCGAGCGCACCAATAACGGCATGCAAACCAGCAAAGGCTACATCGGCGAGCGCTTTGATGTTGAAACCGGCCTGCAATACCTGAACTTCCGCTACGCAGACCCGGTGTTCGGAAGATTCATCTCGCCGGACGACTGGAACCCGCTGATGAAAGGGGTGGGGACGAACAGATATGCGTATGCGGGCAATGACCCGGTGAATAATAGTGGCTTAAATCTATTGCCCGGCGCGGATTCGGATTGAATAGAGATCAATCGCTTTGCCCTGGGTTGAAAGGTCGGTGTTGATGGTGAGATAGGCGTCAACTCCTTCCGGCAAATCCACATCGTTGATCAGTGCATCAAATATAATGGGTTCGATTTTTTTACCTACCTTGAAGCGCTTTCGCCCGCAGGTTCCCATGTCTGAGAATTCACAAAACACAGCGAACTGGTGAACAGTCTCTCCGGCGCTCCTGATCTGCATTTCAAAAGTTGCCGCGCGCCCCCTGATTGCTTCCATAATTCCCAGTGGAATTTTTATGCGCAGCGTATTCCCCGTGCTGCCGACATTGGAGGCCAGGCGAACAAAATTTATATTCCCGTCCTGGAATAAATCTGCGGTGCCACGCCCGCTTGAGTCAATATTCTGGGAATCATCAAGCGGGGAAAAGGCGCTTATCCAGCCTTCACCACCATCGGGTACAAAACTGCCAGATTCAGTTCGGTTCAATGGATTGGGAACACTACCGTCAAATTGTTGCTTTAACAGGGCCGGGCCAAATGTAATCGCCCACCACCCCGCAATGGCGATGCCGACCAGGATAATCGTCCAAAGCAATAATTTTGCATGGGATTTGCGCTCTGTTAGCACATCACCCTGATAAGGCTCGGAATATTCCTCGAGCCGGGCCCCTCCGGGCTCAACCGCAATTTGCGGTTCCAGATGGTCCGGTAGAACAACCGGGGCAGCGGGAGAAATTTTAGGGGCCGGAGGTGGTGTTGGTGTTGCCGAAACTGGCCTGCCCGTTGGAGGAACAGCGGAATGTACGGCCGGCGGAATTGTCGGAATTGGAGGTATTTTGGCTGCGGCGGGAACACGAACCGTAGCTTTTATTTCAGGTGCAACCGGGGCAGCGGGAGAAATTTTAGGGGCTGGAGCAGGAGCGGGAGTTGGAATCGTTTGCGGCATGGGTGCAGGCTGGGGTGCGGGAGTGGGCGGTGGAGTGGATACTGCCGCAGGGTTTGGAGGGGCGGCAGCATAATCCTTTTCAATACCGGATATTGCCTGTTCAAGGCGTTTGCGCGCTGCGCATTGGAAGCTGCTGCATCAAGGGAGGAGTTTTGCGTCAGCACCCGCTCCAGAGCCTGCCTTGAAGAATGGTAGATCGCATTCCGGCGCTCAGTGGTTGGATTCCCCTGCTTTTCCAGTGCGCCACGAATCAGGTCGTCAAATCCAGCCACAAATTTCTCCTCAAACTAATTAAGCCTCGTTTTAGCCAAGGAGTTGCAAAATGCAAACTCAAAGCAGCGTAATTCCCATGAGCAGGGTATTAGACCCGGTTAACCAATTGACGCAAGGGTAAGAATTTGTTGGGTTGGCGCAACAGCAAAGCCTGCTTCCACTTAAAAAGGTTCAACAATGGCGCTTCCCGAAATTCTCAAAAACAACCTGGTCTTGCCTGCCATTGCCTCGCCTCTTTTTATTATCTCCCACCCCCTTTCAGTGATTGAGCAGTGTAAGGCCGGTGTTATCGGTGCATTTCCCGCTTTGAATGCAAGGCCTTTATCTCAACTGGATGATTGGCTTGCGGAAATTACGGAAACTTTGGCAGCATATGATAAAGCCAACCCGGAAAGGCCTGCTGCACCATTTGCGGTCAATCAGATTGTTCACCGATCCAACACCCGGTTGGAACAGGACTTAGAAATGTGTGTGAAATGGAAGGTTCCGATTGTCATCACCTCCCTTGGGGCGCGGCCGGAATTAAACGATGCGGTACATTCCTATGGCGGGCTGACCCTGCATGATATTATCAACAATCGTTTTGCCAAAAAGGCCGTTGAGAAAGGCGCCGATGGGCTGATTGCAATTGCAGCGGGTGCCGGGGGGCATGCGGGGACCATTTCGCCCTTTGCGCTGATTCAGGAAATTCGCCAATGGTTTGATGGCCCGTTGCTGCTTGGTGGTGCGATTGCCACCGGGGATGCTGTACTGGCAGCCCAGGCCATGGGCGCTGATATGGGGTATATCGGCTCGGCCTTCATTGCTACAAAAGAGGCCCGTGCCGCTGATGCCTACAAAAATATGATCGCGGAAAGTTTTGCCAGGGACATTGTTTATTCAAACCTGTTCACCGGAGTGCACGGCAATTATCTCAAAGGCTCTATCCAGGCCGTGGGTATGGATCCGGATAATTTACCGGAAGGGGATTTGAAAACCATGGATTTCGCCGGCGATAAAACCAAGGCCTGGAAAGATATCTGGGGTGCGGGTCAGGGCATTGGCGCGATACACGAGGTTGTATCGGTCAAAGAGCTGGTGGCCCGTCTTGTCGATGAATACGAAGCAGCCAAAAAGCGCTTGCTCATCGGTTGATAGAAATTACGATTCCCGGTTCCCAACCGCAAACAACTGGGGCAGACTGCGCTGATATTCGATTGCAATGAGCGCGAGGTACAGTCTCATGGGATTTGAAACCATAAATTCCGAAACCAACGGCAAGGTTGGAATTATCACCCTGAACAGGCCCAAGGCGCTGAACGCCCTGAATTCCACCTTAATGGAAGAGGTGGTTAAGGCGGCGCAGGCTTTTGACGAGGATCAAAAAATTGGCTGCATTATTCTAACCGGTTCTGAAAAAGCCTTTGCTGCGGGGGCAGATATAAAAGAAATGCAGCCACTTTCTTATATGGATGCGTTTGGCCAGGACTTTTTCGCCGGGTGGGACGGCTTGTTGGCCGTGCGAAAGCCGATCATTGCAGCGGTTGCTGGTTATGCCCTGGGGGGCGGATGCGAACTGGCAATGATGTGCGACTTTATTATAGCGGCGGAAAACGCGAAATTCGGGCAACCTGAAATCACTCTTGGAGTGATGCCCGGCATGGGAGGTTCCCAGCGCCTTACCCGATTTATCGGCAAGTCCAAGGCCATGGATATGTGCCTTACAGGACGCATGATGAATGCGGAGGAAGCTGAACGCTGCGGCCTTGTTTCCCGGGTGGTCCCGGCCAATGATCTGATGGAGACGGCCCTGGACGTCGCCACAAAAATAGCGGATTTCTCCCAGCCTTCGGTGGCCATGACAAAAGCCAGCGTCAACCGATCATTTGAGACCAGTTTGGCGGAAGGGGTGTTGTTTGAACGTCGATTGTTTCATTCTTTGTTTGCCACAAAAGACCAGGACGAAGGCATGGCCGCGTTTTTGGAAAAACGCCAGCCCCAGTTTCGCAATAAATAGGCGGCAATTCACCCCTAAAAATGTTGACACCCGCCATGGGGAGCCCTACACAACCGCCAATAGCGGGCCTCGCAAGAGATCCGCCGCTTTTTTTATGCTCATTTTTGCTAGCACCTGATTTAATTTTCGCCTGTTGATGTTCATCAGGTGGATGGGAATGTAGCAGTAATGATGCCTGGCAAGCGGTTTTAATTGTAATATGAAAGGGCTTTTAATGGCCAACACTACATCGGCAAAAAAAGCCACACGGGTTATTGCCCGCAGAACTGCGGTCAACAAATCCCGCCGCACCCACATGCGCGGCCAACTTCGTATATTGGAAGAAGCAATTACCACCGGTGATAAGACAGCTGCCGCGGAGCAGTTCAAAAATCTACAGCCGGTTATTATGAAAGCCGCTTCCAAGGGTATTATCCATAAAAAGAATGCTTCGCGTAAAATTTCACGCCTTTCTGCCCGTGTAAAAGCGCTTGGTTCGTAATATTCGTTAATTTTTAAGTATAAACCGCTGAAATTAGCGGTTTGCGCAAAAATAGTTGCCTGCCTCCCGATTGGTGGGCTTTTTTTGTGCCTGAATTTTGATAAATCGTGCAATCTGTTCAGCGCTGCCATGAATTAGGGAAGCGTTTCTCCAAATCGATTTCCTGCCACGGGCAAAGGCCTGATCAAAAAATCTGATAATTTGCCGAATCCGGCCAATATTCGTTCCAAAATTTGTCTGAATTTTTTAATATAAATTACTTATTAAAATCAACAAATTACAGCAGGTCTGATTTCCCCTTGGTAAACGCAAAGGAAAATAACGGAACATTTGTGGAGTCAAGTGGGGTTAGGCAAGAAATATTTTTTACCCTGCTCGAATTAAAAACGAAATCAGAACGAGTGCAGGAGTCGGGTTGATTTATAAGCTTTTTTTTTCTGACGCTTTTTTGATTTTTTTTTTGATTTTGATTTAATTCTCCTCCCTGTTAATATTTCTTAAGGGACTTGTCTTGAACCCCCCAAACCTCATGTGTATGTTGGTTTTAAGGAGCAGGGGCCGGATTTACAAAGTTCCGCATAACCTCGACAGGGGGTTGGTGCGGGGCAGAATACAAGTCATGTATATGACAATGTAAATACGGAATTTACTTCTAATATGCCTGTTTGTTGCTAAGAGAGGTTTTTTTATTTCTTGGTGTTAGGTTTTCAGATTTGAGTTATATTTTAGCCGGCAAGCACTTGTTTGTCTGGACGGGAGAATATTGTTATGGATTACGGTGGCGATGTCACCCCTCAGGAATGTTGGGAAAAACTTAAATCCAGTAGTAAGGCGGGGCTCAGCGCCATTCTTATAGATGTGCGAACCCGTGCTGAATGGAGCTTCGTTGGTGTTCCCACCCTTGAAGAATCCATGCAGCCGATGATTGGGCAGGAATGGCAGGCCTTTCCCGATATGGCGGTGGATGAAAAATTTGCGGAATCCCTGAAAAACACTTTGAACGATATTGGGGCAACGGAAGAAACTGAATTGTGTTTCCTGTGTCGTTCAGGAGGCCGCAGTCTTTCCGCTGCCCGCGCCATGACCGCGATCGGTTTTCCCAATACTTTTAACGTAACCGGCGGTTTTGAAGGCGATCCGGATGAACAGGCCCACCGGGGAAACCGCAATGGTTGGAAAGCCGAAGGTTTGCCCTGGAAACAAGGGTGAGTAAACAAGGATAAGGAAACACGGATAGCAGGCTGGGGAATAGGGACAACAAAATTTATCAGTTCCTGCCGGCAAGTCGATAATCGGCCTGAATTAATGGCCGGAGAAATACAACAGGGTCGGATTTTCGGCCAACAAGGAGGTTATTACAGAAATGAAAATCACGCGGTTAAAATTCATTTTCAAAAACAACATCACATTCACAATCCGTCCGGTCGAATTACACGAATAATGTCTGATTGAACGGGGGTTTGGGAATTTCCAAACAGTACCCGACAATTGGAATGCGGGCGGCCCCTGGGGCTGAACCTTAACGGGTAAACACAGATCGAACGGAACAAACTGATGAACACACCAAGACAAACTCCCAGAAAAACGTCAGCTCGCGGGACTTCCATTACACCGCCAAACCTGCCGCGAAATTCTCCCGCACCGGCAAAAACTCCAGTCAAACAGGCTTTATCCGGGGCTAATCAGAAACCGCAACCCGGCCGGCAATCCAGGATGGCGCAAGCCGGGCCAACCGTTTCCGCCCGTGATTTGCAGAAATGGACCCGGGTTCAGGCCCAGCTAAAGGTTCGTCTTGGTTCGGAAGCCCATGCCAGTTGGTTCGGTGCGACGCGTCTGGAAACAATATCAAAAAGCCAGCTTACCATTTCCGTTCCCACCACATTCCTGAAATCCTGGATTCGCACCCATTACAGCACCATCCTTCTGGATTTGTGGCAAAAACAATCCAGCGATATTCTGCGCTGCGACATTGTGGTGCGAAGTGCCGTGCACTCCGCTAATTCTGAAAACGGGGAAGCCACCAAACCGGCTCCAACCCAGCCTCTTGCCAATGGGGTACATTCTAAGCTACCCGGTTCAGGCCTTGCTGTTGACGGGCAAAATCCGTTTGACAAGCCAGCCTTTGGGGGCGCGGGCCTCATGCGTGAGTCCCATGGTGGGGCTACGGTTGGCCGCTTGCAACAAAATGGTTTTGGGGCTCCGGGCATGCAGGAAGGCCAGGTTGGTTTTTCCGGTTCACCGCTTGACCCGAGTTTCACCTTTGCCAGCTTTGTTGAAGGCCCATCAAACCGCATGGCATGTGCTGCAGCGCGATCAGTCGCTGAAGCCGATGGCGCGGCTGCCCGGTTTAATCCGCTCTTTATTCATGCCAATGTGGGTCTCGGCAAAACCCATTTGTTGCAGGCCATTGCCTGGGGGGCCAATGCGCGAAACAGCGGTATTAAAACTTTATACCTCACCGCCGAGTATTTCATGTGGCGTTTTGCATCCGCCATTCGCGATCAATCGGCCCTGTCGTTTAAGGAATCCCTGCGCGATATTGATCTGCTGTTGATCGACGATATGCAGTTTTTGCAGGGCAAAAGTATTCAGCAGGAATTTTGCCATTTGTTAAACGCCCTTATCGACAGCGCCAAGCAGGTTGTGGTGGCGGCTGATCGTCCGCCCTCCGAGCTTGAATCCCTCGATGCCCGGGTGCGTTCGCGCCTTAAGGGCGGGGTTGCGCTGGAGGTGAAATCCCCTGATCTTGAAATGCGTCAGACCATGCTTGATCTGCGTTATAAGGATGCCCAAAAGGACAATCCCAATCTGGATATCCCTGAAGATATTCTACATTATGTTGCTCGAAAAGTTGCGTCATCCGGCCGTGATCTGGAAGGGGCATTCAATCAACTGCTCATCCAGCACCGTTTCTCTGATGGCCCGGTGGAAATTGAATCGATCGAAAAAATGCTTTCCCACCTGGTTCAATCGAGCGAGCAAAAACGGGTTCGCATTGAAGATATTCAAAAGATTGTCGCACGCCATTATAATGTGTCCAAGAACGATTTGCTTTCAAACCGTCGTACC
>QILU01000170.1 GCA_003233475.1 Ahrensia sp. | reverse complement strand
AAGATCGGATTTGAATCCTGTTGCAAGCTTTTTCCATTGAGCCTTCGTGGGTGCTTTGTGAGTGGGAACAGGGGCCAGCGCCTCGCCAATTCGTTCAATGGAATAACCCAATTGCTGGGCGATCATTACGAAGGAAAGACGGCGGATATCAGAACGGGCGAACCGACGCTGACCACCACTGTTACGCCCGGCCTGTACCAGCCCGCGGCTTTCATAAAATCGAATTGCGGAAATGGACAGCCCGGTGCGGCGGGCGATTTCACCAATTGGAATTTGATTGGGTTTTTCTGGCTTCATATTTTTTTGTAAAAACCTCTTGACCTCAAGTTAAGTTGAGGAATTAAGCTGGCTTAAATACTTTCGAAAATCAACAGAAGGATTAGGAAAATGAGCCTTGCAATTTTAGAGCACATCAATGTCACAGTGGATAATTCTAAAGTCACAGCCCAGCGGCTTGTTGAACTGTTTGAATGGAAAATACGTTGGCAGGGCTCATCCATGGACGGGCAGGGATACACGGTTCATGTGGGGGGTGATGATTATTATCTGGCGGTTTATTCACCGATGAAAGGTGCTTCAGTTCCAACCGCTAACAATTATTCCGAGCGGGGGAGCCTTAACCATGTGGGGGTGGTGGTTCCGGATATTGATGCGATGGAAGCACGGGTGAAAGCGGCTGGATACACGCCGACTAACCATGGAGATTACGAACCGGGTAAGCGGTTTTATTTCGATGATGAAGACGGAATAGAGTTTGAAATTGTAAGTTATGGATAGGTTGGTTAAATCGCTTCCCCGTTTAACAGGGCGGGGTTGGTTGCCCCGCGCCCGGCCGCCTGGTTGATGAAGCTTTTTTTCAATCCCGGCAAGCGATCGACAAGCCCAAGTCCGATTGTACGTACCATGCGCAATGGGCCGATGTCGTTGCTGAACAGGCGGTTGAGCACATCCGTGACAACCCCCATTTGAACCGTGTCGAAACGACGCCACCGCTCATACCGTTCAAGAATTGTTAGTGAACCAATATCAAGTCCAAGACGATCGGCTTCAACGATTGTTTGGGCCAGTGCGGCGGCATCTTTGAAGCCTAAATTCAGGCCCTGTCCGGCGATTGGATGAATACCGTGGGCGGCATCACCCGCAAGGGCAAAGCGGGGGCGGACAAAATCCCGTGCTAATGTTAATCCAAGGGGAAATGCCTTGCGCGGGCCGACCACTTCAATTTCGCCAAGCTTATGGCCAAAGCGTTGTTCCAGTTCCAATTCGAAGGTAAAATCATCGGCAGCCATGAGCCGTTTGGCATTTTTTGTTGGTTCCGTCCAAACCAGCGATGAGCGGTTACCGGTTAGGGGCAGAGTGGCAAAGGGGCCGCCGGGCAGGAAATGTTCCTCCGCACGGCCATGGTGCGGGCGCTCGTGGGCGACGGTGGTGACAATCCCCATCTGGTTGTAATCCCAATGCACGGTTTTAATGCCGGCCTGGTCGCGCAGGCCGGAACGCACCCCATCGGCGGCAATGAGCAGGCGGGTTTGAAGGGTTTTCCCCGATCCCAAAGTGACAATTGTCGCCGGATCATGGGTTGCAAATTGTGCCACTGTATCCCCGTGAATGAGATTGATGCCTAGAGCCTTTGCTTTGGCGCGAAGGGCTTTCACCAATTCCTTATTGGGCACCATGTGGGCGAAGGGTTCTTCGGTTGAAGATTTATCGGCAGCGTCCCCGAAGGTTAGGAACACAGGGCGCACCGGGTCGTTTGTACGGCTGTCGGTTACAATCATTTCGTTAATCGGTTGGGCGTGTTTCAACAAACCTTGCCACAGTCCCAGTTGGTCGAGCATGCGGCCTGCGGCGGCGGCAATGGCAGATGCCCGCTCATCATTGGAAATAGCGGCTTTTGGCGCCGCATCAACCAACGTCACGGAAAGATGGGGTGCAGAAGCTTTTATTGCCACCGCAACCGAAAGGCCCACATATCCGCCCCCGGCAATGAGGCAATCAAGTATGGGTTGTTTTTTCTGATTATTGCTCGTCATTTTAGCCTCCGTTGAAAGCCTCTTTCTGTCTCGGCAAGTTTTGTTACAATAGCACATATTTTATATGGAGATAAGCATCCCCCATGACCAGCCCGCTAGACAATAAATTATCAGCCGTTGAGGAACTGCTGGATATTCTCGACCTCGAACCTTTGGAACGCAATCTGTTTCGTGGTCGCAGCCCCAAGACCGGTTGGCAGCGAGTGTTTGGTGGGCAGGTGATCGGCCAGGCGCTGGTGGCAGCGCAACGCACCGTGCCAAATGACAGACCGGTTCATTCCCTGCACGGTTATTTCCTTCGGCCGGGTGATCCGGAGGTGCCGATTATATATGAAGTTGATCGTATTCGGGATGGGGGTTCTTTTACCACAAGGCGGGTGGTGGGTATTCAGCATGGGCAGGCAATTTTCTCCACTTCTGTGTCCTTTCAAATCCATGAAGAGGGTCTTGATTATCATATGCCCATGTCAGAACAGGCCGAACCGGAATCATTGATGAGTGAGAAGGAATACAAGGCTAAATTTATGGAGCTCGCGCCAGATAACATGAAAGCCTATTGGAGCAGGGAGCGGCCAATAGAAGTGCGGGCGACTTCGTTAGAACATTATATTTCGGACAAGAAATTGCCTGCCGAGCAAAATGTCTGGGTGCGCGCCACCGGGCCAATCCCTAACGATCAGGCGTTGCAGGCGGCAGTTTTGGCTTACGCTTCAGATATGACGTTGTTGGATACGGCACTTTATCCTCACGGGCGGAAAATTTTTGACAAGGATTTGCAGGTGGCAAGCTTGGATCACGCCATGTGGTTTCACCGGCCAATTGATATGAATGAATGGCTGTTGTTTGCTCAAGACAGCCCAAATTCCAACGGGGGGCGAGGCTTAACCCGCGGTTCGCTCTATACCCGCGATGGGGTGCTCGTGGCTTCTTGCGCTCAGGAAGGGCTGGTTCGAATTCGTGACCCGAAGCGAAGAGCAGAATCCGGCATGCCTAAAAAAACGCCATGACAGGCGTGGTTGCTCACATGTGATGAACAATTAGGCATAATATTTATTCCTTTCTTTTTCAGACAGCTATAATTTAATTATTTCAATAGCTTGTGAGTTTGGCACGACTCTTGATTGGTCTTTTGTATCCGGGCGCATAAACCGCGTTTGAATCATGAAAGACCGGTTGTGTTTCCGGTCTGAGAACAAGAGACGGGAAACGATATGAAATTTGTCATGGCAATCATCAAGCCCTTCATGCTTGACGAAGTCCGCGACGCGCTCTCCAGCATTGGTGTGCAGGGGCTGACAGTGAGCGAAGTAAAAGGCTACGGCCGGCAAAAAGGGCAAAGCGAAATTTATCGCGGTGCAGAATATGCGGTGAGTTTTGTTCCAAAATTAAAACTGGAAATCGCGGTGGCATCAGATCAAGTGAACGCCGTTGTTGACGCCATTCAGGAAACAGCGAATTCAGGACAAATCGGGGATGGCAAGATTTTCGTGCTGGATCTGGAACAGACCATGCGAATTCGAACCGGTGAAACGGGCGCAGAAGCACTCTAAATTCCTCAATAAATTTATAAAAGGCAGACAAATGAAAAACTCAACAAAAAAGGCCGCGCTCATTGCGTCGCTTATTTTAACATCATCCCTGGTCGCGGGGATAAGTTTTGCGCAGGAAGCAGCAACTCTGGAAAGCGTGGCTAGAGAGACAAGTTACGTCTTCAATACGCTTTTATTTTTAATTGGCGGGTTTCTCGTCATGTTCATGGCGGCGGGTTTTGCCATGCTGGAAGCCGGATTGGTGCGCTCGAAAAACGTATCCATGCAATGTTTGAAGAATATTTCGCTCTATTCAATCGCCGGTATTATGTATTATTGGATCGGCTACAACCTTATGTATACGGGGGTGGATGGGGGTTATTTTGGTTCGTTCAGCCTGTTTGGTTATGATTTTGACCCGGTTGGCAAAGGGGCTGAAGGTTCTTATTCCACCGCATCCGATTGGTTCTTCCAAATGGCATTTGTTGCTGCCACCGCTTCGATCGTGTCCGGTACAATTGCGGAACGGATAAAATTCTGGCCGTTTATAATTTTTACGGTCTTTCTTACCGGATTTATTTATCCAATCTCCGGCTCCTGGCAATGGGGTGCAGGGTTCTTAAAAGAAGCGGGCTTTAATGATTTTGCCGGTTCAACAATTGTTCACTCCGTTGGCGGATGGGCAGCTTTGTGCGGTGCTATCATCTTGGGTGCCCGTAAGGGAAAATATGCCAAAGACGGCAGAGTAATGCCGATGCTGGCCTCAAATATTCCGCTGGCCACCCTTGGTACATTTATACTGTGGCTTGGCTGGTTTGGTTTTAATGGCGCATCCCAGCTGGCCATGGGTACGATTGGCGATGTTTCTGACATCTCGCGTATTTTCGCCAATACAAACCTCGCGGCAGCGGGCGGTGTTGTTGCGACCCTTGTGTTGATGCAAATTCTTTATAGGAAACTTGATGTTACCATGGCGTTGAACGGTGCCCTGGCCGGGCTTGTTTCTATTACGGCTGAGCCCTTAACCCCTGGTCCACTTGCGGCAATTTTAATAGGGGCGGTTGGCGGAACAATTGTGGTATTTGCGGTCCCCATGCTGGATAAATTCAAAATTGACGATGTGGTTGGCGCTATACCAGTTCACCTGCTTGCAGGTATTTGGGGCACGCTGGCGGTTGTGATTACCAATGATGGCGCAACGCTAAAAGCTCAACTTCTGGGGATCGCATCCTATGGTGTGTTCACCGTGGTGTGCAGTTCAATCCTTTGGTTTGCCCTGAAAGCAACCATCGGGCTTCGTGTATCAGAAGAAGAGGAATCCCTTGGACTTGATCGCAGTGAGATTGGGGTTGAGGCCTATCCCGAATTTACATTCGGGAGAGGATAATAACACTGGAAAATTTGCAATCGTAATAATTAATAGCCCGCTCGATGAAAAATGAGCGGGCTTTTTTCCTTTGGGAAAACCCCATGGTTAACAGGCTTTTAACCATCTGCCGCGTAAACTCCCCATTATGTTGAGCGCAGCTGTGGGGTGAGCCCTTGTCGGCTTGCATTTTGCCCATGGGGCAATGGTAGAGGTTATTTGAGTATGCAGGCACCTGATATCAATATTTCCAGTGCGGGTTCCGGCCTTGATCGCTTTCCTGCGAGCCGAAACGGAAGCGCCAGGCGGTTGAACATGGAATTTTTTCATCGGTTCATTCCTTCATTTTTGCGTGGGCCGTTGAATAAAATTTTTGGCGCTGTGCAATGTGTTCTGGTGCTGCTGGGGGTTGTTTCGCTTGCCACCTGGACGATAAGTGATCCGAGTTTGACCTTTGCCAATGGCCGTAGCGCCGAAAACTGGCTTGGGTTTTGGGGCGCCAGTTTTTCCGACTTCTCCATGCAGTTTTTAGGTTTTTCGTCTGCCATATTTCTGGCCCCCGTTTTGGTTTGGGGTCTTTTTAAGTTCACCGCCCGTCCCTTTGGGCGCTTTGCCCCAAGACTGGGATACTGGGTGGGCGCTATGGTGTTTCTTTCAGCGGCCATGGGTTGCGTTTCCGTTCCCTCGGCTGGCCGTTGGAAGTTGGATTGGGCGGAGTTGTCGGGGATGCGGTTTTAAGCATTCCTCGTGCCTTTACCGGTTCGTATCCGGGCGGTATTTTTGCGGTTGTGTTGTTTGTCCTGTTTGCAGTGCCAGGCCTGTGGATGATGTTGCGAGCTTGCGGGTTGCAAAATGGAATTCCTTCACGTTCCACCGCACTTGAACAAAGTCGAGCCGAAGAATTTGAAACAGCTGAAGCCGGAGAAATCGCCGGAGACACAGAAGGGCGCGAATGGAGCGCACTGTTTGCCATGCCCCTGGGCCTGGTCATGCATCTGGGTTACAGCACAATGGCAATGTTTCGTAAACGACGGAACAAACATGCCCCTGCGCTCAGGCAGCCCGGAGAAATGGCCCTAGTTGTTGAAGATGCAGATGAGTATATCTGGGATGATAGCGAAGATGATTTTGATGTTGCTCCACAGGTGCTGGAGCGAGCCCGTGTTGATGCATCTGGAATGATTGAAGATGAGCCTGTGCCCCACACCGATGCGGCGCAACCGATGCAGACGGCCGCTCGTGCGCGCAAGCAAATCAAGAGGAAATCTTCCAATGGCAGGTTCATCCTGCCTTCGCTCAATTTGTTGTCTGACCAGAAATCATTGATTGATGATCCTTCTTTGTCCACCGACGCGCTGGAAGAAAATGCCCGTGCGCTTGAAGGCGTGTTGGAAGATTTTGGCGTTAAGGGACAAATTCTCAAGGTTCGCCCCGGCCCGGTGGTAACACTTTATGAGCTGGAACCTGCACCCGGGGTCAAATCATCCCGTGTCATTGGTCTGGCTGAAGATATTGCCCGCTCCATGAGCGCTATTGCTGCACGGGTTGCGGTTGTGCCCGGCCGTAATGCGATTGGTATTGAATTGCCTAACAAGCGCCGTGAAACGGTATATTTGCGTGAGCAACTTTCAAGCAAGGAATTCAGGAACACAAAGGCCAAACTTGCCATGTGTCTGGGCAAAACAATTGGCGG
>QILU01000176.1 GCA_003233475.1 Ahrensia sp. | reverse complement strand
AAGTTGTGAATGAAAACACAACACCGCTCTATATTTACGCCGATAAAGACCAGAAAGAAGTCGCAGAAAGCGCCTGATCTTCCCCGGCAATGCAGTTAATAAGCCCGTGGCATCGACTGCGGGCTTAATACTTTATTAACGCCTTGCATCCCACAAATTAAGTCCCACATGAGTGCGGAATTCCGTCCTTAACCTTCAAACACAATTTCCCGTGTGAGGGACGGTGGGCAGATGGGCAATTGGTGGCTATTGTGGCGCCAAAGATTCGGGTGCGGAGAATTCCGGCTCGACGCAAACAAGGATGAACTTTCATGGCTGACAAAAAAAATAAAGACAGCTCGACAAAAGACGATTCCAAAAGGGAAATCGATTTTGATGCAAATGGCGGCATTTTCCCCGTTTTGCCGTTGCGTGATATTGTTGTGTTTCCGCACATGATTGTGCCGCTTTTTGTTGGCCGCGAAAAATCCATCGCAGCCCTTGAAGAAGTCATGCAAAATGACAAGCAAATTCTACTTGTCACCCAAAAGAAAGCCGCCGACGACGATCCGTCTCCAACCTCTCTTTATAACATCGGCACTTTGGCCACTGTATTACAGTTGTTGAAATTGCCCGATGGCACAGTGAAAGTTCTGGTTGAAGGATTTGAGCGTGCATCGCTCACCCGCTTCACCGACCGGGAGGAATACCATGAAGCCTATGTGGTTCCAGCCCCCGATATTGAAGAAGACGAAGTACAGATTGAGGCTTTGTCCCGCTCTGTTACGTCTCAATTCGAAAATTATGTAAAGCTAAACAAAAAGGTTTCCCCGGAAGTGGTTTCGGCGGTCACACAAATTGAAGATTACGCGAAACTCGCCGACACTATTGCGTCCCATCTGGCTGTTAAAATTGGTGACAAACAGGAAATTCTGAATTTGCTTTCAATCCGGGAAAGGTTGGAAAAAATTCTTGGCATGATGGAAAGTGAAATCTCTGTCTTGCAGGTTGAAAAGCGTATTCGTGGTCGGGTTAAACGCCAAATGGAGAAAACCCAGCGCGAGTATTATCTCAACGAGCAAATGAAGGCGATCCAGAAGGAGCTGGGTGATGGGGAAGACGGCCGTGACGAGATGGCTGAGTTGGGAGATAAAATCAAGAAGACCAAACTCTCCAAAGAAGCCGCCCTCAAGGCTGATGCCGAATATAAAAAACTGAAACAAATGAGCCCGATGAGTGCGGAAGCAACGGTGGTGCGCAATTACCTGGATTGGCTGCTTGATATTCCATGGGGCAAAAAATCCCGTGTTAAAACCGATCTGGCCAAAGCTGAAGAAGTGTTGGATGCGGATCATTACGGTCTGGAAAAGGTTAAAGAACGTATTGTTGAATTTCTTGCTGTTCAAACCCGCTCTTCAAAAATCAAGGGCCCTATTTTATGCCTCGTTGGCCCCCCCGGAGTGGGCAAGACCTCGCTGGGTAAATCCATCGCCAACGCCACCGGGCGTGAATTTGTCCGCATGTCATTGGGTGGTGTGCGCGATGAAGCCGAAATCCGGGGGCATCGCAGAACCTATATCGGTTCCATGCCGGGTAAAATTATTCAGTCCATGAAAAAGGCCAAGAAAACCAACCCCCTTTTTCTGCTCGATGAAGTTGATAAGATGGGCCAGGATTTCAGGGGCGACCCGTCTTCGGCTTTGCTGGAAGTGTTGGATCCTGAACAAAATAGCGCTTTTTCTGACCATTATTTGGAGGTCGATTACGATCTCTCAAACGTGATGTTTGTAACAACCGCCAATACACTCAATATTCCAGGTCCATTGTTGGATCGCATGGAAGTCATTCGTATTGCTGGATATACGATGAAAAAGTCGAAATTGCCCGCCGTCATCTGATCCCCAAGGCCATTAAAAACCATGCCCTGGCGGACAAAGAAATTTCCATTAACGATGAAGCTTTGATAAATATCATTCGGCTTTATACCCGTGAAGCCGGGGTCCGTAATCTCGAACGGGAACTGGCAACGCTGGCGCGCAAAGCCGTGACTGCAATTATTAAATCCGGGGGTAAGAAGAAGACTGTCAAAATCACCGGGAAAAACCTGAACGACTTTTTGGGTGTGCAGCGTTTTCGCTACGGACAGATCGATACAGTTGATCAGGTTGGCATTGTTACCGGTCTGGCCTGGACAGAAGTTGGCGGAGAATTGTTGACCATTGAGGGTGTCATGATGCCCGGCAAAGGCAAAATGACCGTGACAGGTAATTTGCGCGATGTGATGAAGGAATCAATTTCTGCGGCCACCTCCTATGTGCGTTCGCGTTCTGTGGATTTTGGTATCGAACCCCCGTTGTTTGAAAAACGTGACATTCATGTTCACGTTCCTGAAGGGGCCACCCCAAAGGATGGGCCAAGTGCAGGAACCGCCATGGCAACGGCCATTGTTTCCATGCTGACCGGAATTCCTGTTCGTAAAGATCTCGCCATGACCGGCGAGATTACCCTTCGGGGCAGGGTGTTACCCATCGGTGGATTGAAAGAAAAACTGCTCGCTGCTCTGCGCGGTGGAATAAAAACCGTCCTTATCCCCGAAGACAACGCCAAGGATTTGGCTGAAATTCCTGAAAACGTGAAAAACGCTTTGGAAATAATTCCGGTTGGTCATCTTGATGATGTGCTGCCCCATGCTCTCATTTCAATGCCTGAACCGGTGGAGTGGAACGAGGAAGAAGCGGAAGCTGCAGCATTGGCAAAAAAGGCCGGAAGCGAAGCCGCCCACCTCGCCCATTAAGCCGCCCATTAGCCGCTCAAACCATCTTTGCCCACACGCCAGAGAGCACTAATGAGCGGGCTTTTGATTCGGCGCTTTTCTTCAAAAACAGCATCTCAACGCTTCTCCGCGCGAATTTCCGGTTCAGATTAAGAAAAATACCCCGAAAAACCAAATTTTTTTGCCCAAGACCCCTTATTTCATAAGGGTTGTCTTGTGTGCGGCGTGAGAAAAGGCGAAACTACACCCAACCCTACTGAGTCGTGCGTTGGGTTTTTTTTGGACAATAAGGATGTCTTCCATGAACAAACAAGAACTAATTTCTTCCATCTCCGCCAAAACGGATCTTACAAAAGAACAGGCAGGTTCTGCACTTGAGGGCTTTATCGATTCCGTAACGGACTCCTTAAAATCAGGCGAAGAAGTGCGCCTTCTCGGTTTCGGCAATTTTTTGGTTTCGCACCGCGGAGCAAAAATGGGCCGTAACCCGCAAACCGGTGCGCCGGTTGAAATCAAAGCCGCAAACGTTGCCCGCTTCAAAGTGGGCAAAGGCTTGAAAGACAAAATAAACGGCAGATAATTTTTCTGCACTTTATCATCAAGCCCCGTGCCGCAAGGTGCGGGGCTTTTTGTATTTGTAAAAGGAAAAACGGTGAAATCGGAAAGGCGACCTCGAACACTTCAAGCGGCGAAACCGCCGCCGGGCGAACAGCCCGCGTCATCGCAGGCTTGAGCGGAGCGAATGGTAAAATTGAGCGGAGCGAATGCCGTGAGATCAAAAATGGTGGGCGATGACAGGCTCGAACTGCCGACATCTTCGGTGTAAACGAAGCGCTCTACCAACTGAGCTAATCGCCCTTAAAAGGGGTATATCCACCTTCCAGATGAGAAAGTGGCGCGAGTGACGAGACTCGAACTCGCGACCTCCGGCGTGACAGGCCGGCACTCTAACCAACTGAGCTACACCCGCGTGGGTAGAAGGGCGTTACACCCTCCATGGTCGAGCGATCAAATACGTATATGACGCCCATAAGTCAAGCAGATTGCGTGTGATTTCCTGCTTTAGCTGGCGGAAATAAGCGTGTTGATTCATCTCCCGACAGTAGGGCTTGAATCTTTGCGAAAAATTGGTTGCATGCGTCAATTGAAATGCGATAAATTCTTGCTAATATAGGCCGCCTCGTCTAACGGTTAAACGGCAATTCAAGGGAGCCAAAAATGGAACAATTGCTCATGTCTTATCTGCCGGTGCTCATCTTCATGGGGGTGGCGCTTGGAATTGGTTTGGCATTGCTTATTTCTCCGTTCATCATCGCTTACCGGGCGCCGAATGACGAAAAACTTTCAGCCTACGAGTGCGGATTTAACGCCTTTGATGATGCGCGCATGAAGTTTGACGTGCGGTTTTATTTGGTGGCAATTCTATTTATTATATTTGATCTGGAAGTGGCCTTTATGTTTCCCTGGGCCGTGAGTTTTGGAGAACTCGGTTGGTTCGGGTTTTGGTCAATGATGGTTTTCCTCGCGGTGCTGACTATTGGCTTTATTTATGAGTGGAAAAAGGGGGCGCTTGAGTGGAACTAAGCTTTTAGATTTCCACCACAATCGTATTTCGGTTTATTTATGCCCCTTACAGACACATCCTCGACACTTCTGGCCCCAAGCCCAAAAGGTATTTTGGACCCGGCCACCGGAAGACCGGTGGGCCAGGACAACCCGTTTTATGGTGAAATCAATGATGAGCTCGCCGACAAGGGGTTTATTGTCACTTCCACCGATGAGCTGATCAACTGGGCTCGCACGGGTTCCCTCATGTGGATGACCTTTGGGTTGGCCTGCTGCGCCGTTGAGATGATGCAGCTTTCCATGCCGCGCTATGATTCCGAGCGTATCGGATTTGCCCCGCGCGCTTCTCCGCGCCAATCTGATGTGATGATTGTTGCCGGAACACTGACTAACAAAATGGCTCCCGCATTGCGAAAAGTTTACGATCAAATGCCCGAACCCCGCTATGTGATTTCCATGGGCTCATGCGCCAATGGTGGCGGATATTACCACTATTCCTATTCCGTTGTGCGTGGTTGTGATCGTATTCTGCCGGTTGATATTTATGTGCCCGGTTGTCCGCCCACTGCCGAGGCTCTTTTTTATGGCGTGTTGCTGTTGCAAAAGAAAATCCGCCGCACCGGCACGATTGAAAGATAGGGGCGCGGGATGGATGTATCCGACCTTCTTGATCTAAAAGCCTACGTGGTTGAGCGCCTGGGCGATAAAATTGATTCCGCTGAAATGAGTTATGATGAACTCAACCTTACAACTTCAGCCAGCAACATTATTTCTGTTCTGCGGTTCCTGCGCGATGATGTGCAAACCCAGTTTATTTCCTTCATTGATATTTGTGGTGTGGATTTTCCGGAGCGGGAAAAACGCTTTGAAGTGGTCTATCACCTGCTAAGCCCGCGCCAGAACATGCGCGTGCGGCTGAAGCTAAGCACCGATGCTGAAACCCCCGTGCCCAGTGTGGTGGAAATTTATCCTGGTGCAGATTGGTTCGAGCGCGAAGCCTATGATCTTTACGGTATTTTATTTACGGGACACCCTGATTTGCGCCGGCTGTTAACGGATTACGGTTTCGAGGGGCATCCGCTTCGCAAAGATTTCCCCGTAACGGGCTTTAGTGAAGTGCGCTACGACGACGAACAGAAACGGGTGGTTTATGAGCCGGTTGAGTTGAAACAGGAATTCCGTAATTTTGACTTCCTCTCGCCATGGGAAGGCACAGACTATGTGCTGCCGGGCGATGAGAAGGCGAGTTAAGGAGAATAAGAATGGGACAAATAGGGATGTGGCAACTAATAATTATTTTTCTGTTTTTGATATTTCCGGTCATTTGTTTTTGGCGAATATTACCGAGGGCTGGTGTTCCTTCTTGGGTCTCTCTGTTTTGCATAATTCCTTTTGGCTTATTTGTTCTCCTCGGAGTTTTGGCATTCAAGACATGGCCGTCAGATAAAAATTCAGAGGTGTTTTAGAGCATGCCTGAAGTCGACATCAGAAATTTCAACATCAACTTTGGCCCGCAGCATCCTGCGGCTCACGGGGTGTTGCGTTTGGTGTTGGAACTCGATGGCGAAATTGTTGAGCGGGTTGATCCTCATATAGGGCTGTTGCACCGCGGTACTGAAAAACTGATCGAGCAGAAAACCTATCTGCAAGCGATACCCTATTTTGACCGTCTGGATTATGTCGCGCCGATGAATCAGGAGCATGCTTTTTGTCTGGCGATTGAAAAGCTGGTTGGTTTGGAAGTGCCAAAACGCGGTTCATACATAAGGGTGCTGTATTCCGAAATTGGGCGCATTCTTTCGCACTTATTGAACATCACCACCCAGGCGCTTGATGTGGGGGCTTTTACTCCTTCACTTTGGGGGTTTGAAGAGCGTGAAAAGCTGATGGTGTTTTATGAGCGTGCCTCTGGTTCGCGCATGCACGCAGCCTATTTTCGCCCCGGCGGGGTGCATCAGGATTTACCCGACAAGCTGGTGGAAGACATTGGCAAATGGTGTGATGAATTTCCGCAGATGATTGATGATCTCGATACTTTGCTGACTGGAAACCGTATTTTCAAACAACGAAATGTTGATATTGGCATTGTTTCCCTTGAAGACGCCTGGGCCTGGGGTTTTTCCGGTGTGATGGTGCGCGGTTCCGGCGCTGCATGGGATTTACGCAAATCCCAACCCTATGAACGCTACGAAGAATTCGAATTTGAAATTCCCATTGGCAAGAATTGCGATAATTATGATCGTTATCTGATCCGCATGCTGGAAATGCGCGAATCCGTGAAGATCATGAAACAATGTGTTGAGAAACTTCTCAGCCCCGAAGGACGCGGGCCGTGTTCCTCGGCAAGCAGCAAAACGGTTCCCCCCAAACGGGACGAGATGAAGCGTTCCATGGAAGCGCTCATTCAACACTTCAAACTTTATACTGAAGGATTTAAAGTCCCAGAAGGTGAAGTTTACACAGCCGTGGAAGCCCCCAAGGGGGAGTTTGGGGTTTATGTGGTTTCAGATGGCACCAATCGGCCCTATCGTTGCAAAGTGCGCGCCCCGGGGTTCGCCCATTTGCAGGCCATGGATTTCATGTGCAAAGGCCATATGCTGGCCGATGTGGGAGCCGTGCTTGGTTCCATGGATATCGTATTTGGTGAGGTGGATCGCTAATGTCTGTTCGTCGCTTAGCAGAGGATAAAATTCAACCGAAAGGTTTTGCGTTTAACCGCGCCAACACCCCTGTTGCCAAAGGCTGGATCAAGAAATACCCCAAGGGGCGGGAAGCATCCGCCGTTATTCCGTTGCTGATGATCGCTCAGGAACAGGAAGGCTGGGTGACAAGAGCATCTATTGAGCATGTTGCCGACATGCTCGACATGCCGCTAATCCGTGTTCTGGAAGTGGCGACATTCTATACCCAGTTTCAACTGGCTCCGGTGGGCAAGCGCGCCCATATTCAGGTATGCGGCACCACTCCTTGTATGTTGCGCGGGGCAGGGGAAATTATTGACGTGTGTAAAAAACGCATTTCCCCCAACCAGTTTGAAATCACCAAGGACGGAAATTTGTCATGGGAAGAGGTTGAGTGCCAGGGGGCATGTGTAAACGCGCCGATGATTATGATTTTCAAGGACAGTTATGAAGACCTAACCCCTGAGCAAATGGAGCACATCATAGACCGCTTCGGCAAAGGCAAGGGCAATGAGATAACCCCCGGCCCGCAAACCGAGCGCATTTATTCGGCCCCTGAAGG
>QILU01000115.1 GCA_003233475.1 Ahrensia sp. | reverse complement strand
GCCGGAGCAGGAGTTGTCAGGGGACGGGCCGGTGCGTTTCTTCTAATGTCGCTTTCGATAACCAGATCGGATGCACCGCCTATTAAAACCAGGTGTTCCACATCATCCCGTCGAACCAGCACCAGTTTCCGCCGTTCATCAATCAATGCCGCATCGGTGACAGCCAGTCTCGCCTGTTTGCTGCGGCGACCGCTGGCCAAACGGGGGCGGCGGATAATCCGGTAAAGCACATAAAGTACAAGCAGCGTGAGAAAAACAATGACACCAAGCGTAATCCAGTTGAGCAGGTCGGCAGAAATACCTGCCACATCATTTTGAAAAAAAGTAAACATATATCAGGCCTCGTTAACCGCAAATTTTCGACGTTAGTCGGAATAATGACTGTTCTTAACACAGGTTTCAATTACTTGTCAGGTGTAAATCCTATTGCGAATTATATGCACCGCGCAGGGATTATGAGTTTGTAGGGCTTTTCTCTCGCGGCTGAATGTGATTCAAGCCATCTAACAGTTTCCATTGTGCGGGATTCGATTCCTCGATGAACCAAACCAGTCCTAAAATTGTTCCTGAATCAATTTCTGATTCTGCTGATTTAAGTCTTGAATCAACGGAAGGGAAAAGACAATTGAAAAAACCCGAAACTCCCGCGAACAAGGCTTCTGACACCGTGCTTGTGGAAACCAGCCCGCTAATAGATCGCACTGAAAGTGGTGGCCCGATTGGGCGTTTGCTGTTTGTTGGAATGGTTTTACTTGGTTTGGTCGGATTGTTTTCTATCCTTCCCCTTGAAATGGCTCAAAAAGTCACCCTCGGGTTGCTGGCAATCCTATCCATGCTTGGGGTGTTTTTTCTTTTTTCGCTGGCCATAGGGTTTGTTCACTTGTCCTCACGAACCAAAGGCGAAGGGTTTGCCCGGGCATTTGTTGATGGATTGTCCCACGGCGCGGTGGTGACCGACTGGGGCGGGCGTATTGTTTATGCCAACCGGGCCTATGGGGAAATAACAGGGGTGGAATCGGCACGGGAAACCGCAACGGTTGAGCGGGTGTTTTCGCGCTCCGATGAGGCTTCTGAAATTGTCTATCGAATGAATCAGAAGGTGCGTAACGGCTCGCCCGCAACCCAGGAATTTCGCATGGCGCAAGATGTGCGAGATTTGAATGCAGGAGGGGCAGGCAGTGCAAACCCCATGCCGCACTGGTACCGGGTGAATACGCGAACGCTTGCCCATAAGGGGTTCAAAAAACCCCTGATTGTCTGGGAAATCAGTGACGTGACGCAGGAGCGGTTGCGCCAGGAACGGGTATTCCAGGAATTGCAGCACGCCATCGACTACCTTGATCATGCTCCGGCGGGTTTTTTCTCAGCCCAGCCGGACGGCTCCATCATGTATTTGAATGCCACGCTTGCCGATTGGCTTGGGGTGGATCTGGCCCAGTTCCGCCCGGGCGAAATGAACATGAAAGAGCTGATTCTCGGCGACGGGATGGCACTGCTCAATACCCTTGAGATAGAGCCCGGAGAGAGCAAGACCGCGGTTGTGGATCTGGATCTTGGGCGCTTAAACGGGCAAAGCCTGCCGGTCCGGTTATACCATAAGGTTCCGTTTGCACCTGATGGCGCGCCGGGGGCAACCCGAACTCTGGTGTTGAACCGAAGCGCCGGGGAAGGTATTTCGGAGGAACTGCGGGCAGCGCAGGTGCGGTTCACCCGTTTTTTCAACAACACACCGATTGCCATCGCATCCTTTGCGGAAGATGGCACCATGGTTCAATCCAACGCCCCTTTCCAGCGGTTGTTTGCCCCGGTATTGGCCGCTGCAAAACGGCACAAAAAAGACAGCATTACAATTGACCAGCTTTGCGGAGAAAATGAAGTGCCGGCATTACTGGCGGCCATGCAGGATGCCAATGACGGCAAGGGAACCATTAACTTTGTGGACTCGGTTTTACCCGGCCTAACGGCTCAAATTGATGATGAAGAATGTTCCATCCGATATTTCATTAGTGCGGTGGCAGATGGGGAGGCGGACGAAGAAGACGGCCCCAAAAAGGAGCGCGCCATCCTTTACGCTATTGAGATGACCGAACAAAAAGCGCTTGAACGCCAAATGGCACAAGGGCAGAAAATGCAGGCCGTGGGCCAGCTTGCCGGGGGTATTGCCCATGATTTCAATAATGTATTGACCGCAATTATCGGGTTTTCAGACCTGCTGTTATCAAACCACAGGCCATCCGATCCGTCCTTTCCCGATATTATGAACATTAAGCAAAACGCTAACCGGGCGGCTTCCCTGGTTCGCCAGCTTCTTGCATTTTCCCGGCGCCAGACCATGCGTATGCAAATTCTTTCCGTGCCCGATGTGTTGTCAGATTTGAGAATGCTGCTGGCCCGGCTGGTGGGGGATAAAATTAAACTTGAAATGCACCACGGGCGCGACTTGTGGCCGGTAAAAGCTGACATTGGCCAGTTTGAGCAGGTAATTGTGAATCTGTGCGTGAATGCCCGGGATGCGATAAACGACACGAAAACCGCCCAGTCTGGCGAGGGGGGAAAGGTTACAATCTCCACCTCCAATCTTAATGCGAAAGCGATTGAGCGGGATTATTATCGCAAGGAAATGCCGGTCACGGATTACGTGATGGTCGAAGTTCATGATTCCGGCACGGGAATGAGCGCGGAAGTAATGGGAAAAATATTTGACCCGTTTTTTTCCACCAAAGATGTGGGAAAAGGAACCGGCCTTGGCCTTTCCACGGTGTACGGGATCATCAAGCAATCGGGTGGATTTATTTATCCTGATTCCGAATTGGGCAAGGGAACTTCGTTTCGAATATTCCTGCCGCGCCATGAACCAACGGCTGCGGAATTGGAAGCAGCAGCCGAGGAAATGACGGCTAAGAAAGAAGAAAAGGTTAAAGATCTGGCAGGCAATGCAACGATCGTGTTTGTTGAAGACGAGGACGCCGTGCGGGCGGTGGGTTGCCGGACACTGGAAGCGCGAGGATATACGGTTCACGAAGCCGAAAATGGCGCACTTGCCTTGGAGATACTCGAGGAAATGGGAGATAAAGTGGATTTGGTAGTCTCCGATGTCGTGATGCCGGAAATGGATGGGCCAACCTTGCTGGCCGAGGTTCGTCAGAGTGGAAACAAAGTTCCGTTTATCTTTGCATCTGGTTACGCGGAGGACGCGTTTGAAAAGAATTTGCCGAAAGGGGAGCAAGATAAATTCGGGTTCTTGCCAAAACCCTATTCGCTCAAACAGCTTGCAACAGCTGTAAAGGAGCAACTGGACGGGGAGGGGTAGGCTTTCCCGCAAAAAGCTCCCGTTGAACGGGAAGCCTTCAAACACTTTACACCCGCCCTCGCCAGGCTTATTCCTGCGCAAGGAAATCAACGGAACAATTTTTTCATGCGCGCGGAAATGCAGACACTGGCAGATGAGATCACCCAGACCATCAGCCTGTTAAGGCGTCATTTGAACTGGGACAAAGCCAACGCCCGTTTGGCCGCGCTGAATGAAGCAGCGGAAGACCCTGACTTATGGAATGATGCCGGCAAAGCGCAACTTCTTATGAAAGAACGGCAAGCGCTGGAAACCGGAGTTTCTTCAATCAACCGTCTTGAAACAGAGCTGGGTGATGCGCGGGATTACATTGAGCTGGCTGAATTGGAAGACGACGGGGATGTGGCAAGAGAGGCGGAGGAAGTGCTTCGCAAATTGCATGCTGATTTGGGCAAACGACAGGTGGAAACTTTGCTGTCGGGCGAAGTGGATGCCAATGACACATATTTTGAAGTGCACGCAGGCGCAGGGGGAACAGAAAGCAATGACTGGGCCTCCATGTTGTTGCGAATGTACGTCCGTTGGGCAGAAAGCAACGGGTATAAGGTTGAAATTCAGGCCACCTCACCGGGGGATGAGGCCGGGATTAAAGCCGCAACCGTGCTTGTAAAAGGCCATAATGCCCATGGGTGGCTCAAAACTGAATCCGGGGTCCACCGGCTCGTTAGAATATCTCCGTTCGATTCCAACGCCCGTCGGCATACGTCTTTTTCTTCCGTGTGGGTCTATCCCGTGATTGACGACAATATCGAGATTGAAATCCTGGACAAGGATATTCGCGTCGATACCTATCGTTCTTCAGGGGCAGGGGGGCAGCATGTGAACACCACGGATTCCGCCGTTCGTATCACCCATATTCCTACCGGTATTGTGGTAACATCTTCGGAAAAATCTCAACACATGAACCGCGCCAACGCGATGAAAGCCTTAAGGGCGCGCCTCTATGACGTGGAAATGAAAAAGCGCGAAGAAGCAAGCCAATCGGCCCACGATAACAAAACCGAAATTGGCTGGGGCCATCAAATCCGTTCTTACGTATTGCAACCCTATCAATTGGTGAAAGACCTGAGAACCGGGGTGGAAAGCACCAACCCCACCGCCGTTTTGGATGGTGATCTCAATGAATTCATGGAAAGCGCGTTAGCTCACCAGATTAGCGGAGATGACAAGAAAATTGAAGATGTGGAGTAAGGACGTGAATTGTTGTTTCCACTGAAATTACGACTCTATCTTGTGAAAGGCAATTTGCTCAAAAGGTTCCCTCTTGGCTAAAGCCATTTGTCCCGGTCCTGTCGGCCTAAAACACTCATGATTTCGACTTTATCACCGTCAATGCGGTAATAAATCGTATCCACCCCGCACACGCTTGCCCTGTAGCCTTCATGAATATGTTCAATAGCAGGATACAAAAGCGGTTGCTCTGCAAGCTGTTCAAAACGATCAAAGAAAGCAGAATAATATTCATCAGCTGCGGCTTCGCCGTGATTACGAAAACCCCATTGATAAATTCTCCACAAATCCTCTTTCGCGTCTGGGGTAAGTCTATAATTCCCCATTAACACGTAATCTATCTTTGAATTCTGCGAGAATTTCATCACGATCTTTATCAACCCATCCATGTCGCTCAACGGATTTTTCAGCCGCTATCAATTTGGCGCGGATATACTCAATTTCGGCTTGCTCACTTCGTGCTTTGCGAATCAGGTCGTTTATAACATCGCTTTTGCTGGTAAATTCCTCACTATCAATCTGCGATTTAATCCATTCGTCATTAGGTGGTGTGAATGAAATACTGGTCCTGCTCATTTTATTTTTCCAATTTGGTTCATTTATGATGCAATAATACACCATCCTTGCATTTTTACAAAGCTCCAACCTCTACAATAATGTTATTTTGAAAATAGACCTGATGAAAACACTTCTATGGGCGGTTTTCAGTTTCTTGCGTCTGTGTCCTGCCCCCAGACTTCATAAAGGATCTCCCTTCAAAATTACGAAGGGTTTGATTCTCAGATTACACTAATCAATGGAAAGTGGATTCAGTACACCGCTTACGGTTCTACAAATATGGGCGAACGTGTTTTTCCAGCCGCACATAAATATTCGGATTTAGCACCCGGCCTTTGCGCCGAACTTCGTAATGCAAATGAGCGCCGGTTGAACGCCCGCTGCTGCCGACATTTCCGATGGTTTCGCCACGGGTGATACGTTGTCCGACTTTGACACGAATTTTGCTCAAATGGGCAAACCGGGTTGTGATTCCGCCGCCATGGCTTAATTCAATCAATTTACCATATCCACCATTAAGACCGGCTTTGACAACGGTTCCAGAGGCTGTGGCCAATACGGGAACTCCGCGTTTGGCTCTGAAATCCAACCCACTGTGTACCGCAGTTTTGCCAGTAAAAGG
>QILU01000172.1 GCA_003233475.1 Ahrensia sp. | reverse complement strand
TGGTCAACCCCTTCGAAACGCCCGCAAACAATTGATAATCCGTCTCCCATGGCTAATTCGCGCACCCGTTTTTGGGTAAGTGGTTTTCCCCGTGGGCTCATGAGCAGACGGGGCCGGGTGTCTCCATTTGGAGACACATGATCTATTGCATTTGCTAAAACATCCGCCCGTAAAACCATTCCGGCCCCACCACCGGCCGGGGTGTCATCGACATTTTGGTGTTTACCGGTGGCAAAATCCCGGATTTGAGTTGTTTCACAAGCCCAGTCTCCCCGTTCTAAAGCGCGTCCGGCAAGGGAAAGGCTTAGCGGGCCGGGAAACATATCGGGATAAAGGGTGAGGATAGAGGCGCGGAAGGTCATGGGATTTGTATAGAGCCTAATCGACCAGCTTCAATTGTTTCTCAAATATTTTTAGCACTTGAGCGAGTTCCTGCCCTCGTTTCAAAATAACTCCATTTGCGCCACTCACAGAATAAGCGCCCTGACGGCGGGTCAATTTGGGGTTTTTTTCGATTGCATAAAGGGCGGATTCCCCGCTGCGGCGAAATACTGAAAACACGGCTCGATCCTTCAAATGATCAATTGCGTAGTCCCGCCATTCACCGTTTGCGACCTTAAAACCGTAAATTCGCAGGATTGCTGTAAGCTCTTTTCGATTAAAGCTGATTTGAGAGGGTTTCACCGGATTGCCCGTTGAAGAAATAATTGTATTGCTCGCTCCGGATCCAGCCAGTGGGCGGCGGGCCGCAAATGAAATTAAATCTCCAACTCCTGAATTTCGTATTTTTTTGTTTGAGCCGCTTGAAACGCCCATTATCGCTCCGATTTGAAATCAGTTCTATATTGATTGTGGGTACATAATCGCTCACTTGCAAGTTGCAGGCGTTAATTTTTCATTCATTGCTCGTGAAGCTTTGAAACAGTTTGCAATATGGTTTGATCAAATAACCGAATCTGTCACAATTGAGCCGCATTGCCACCCCTGTTCAGCCTCATTTGAAGGTAAATTGATAGTCTATTGCCCCGGTTAAGTGTTTCCACCGTGCGTCCCGTTCACAGCCCCCCAGCCCCCTGGGGCCTACGCTTGAAATACAACCATACCCTCCCGGGCCTTATGTTTCTGTCCAAGAAACAGGACCTTCTCTTCCCCGGAGCAGGTGCAAAATGAGGATCAGTCGCTTTCAACAGGAGGCTGATCCTCTATTTTTTACTATTACCGCTTTATATTGCCACGCTGTTTTGTGTTTTGCGTGGTGTGAGAATTATTCGCTCAGGTTTACCACCGTGGCTCCAATGATCGCTCCTGGCGTTCCATCGCTTGTTGCCCGTTGGAGTATGATTGCACAGGATTCATTTCCCTTACGGCGCAATTCTTCCATTGGAAGTGTGATATCCAGTTTTCCGTCTTTCATCATTCCAAGCATGGACATTTCGCGCACCACATTGTGGTAGGCAATCGTTTTGCCACGATTTTCACCACGTAATATTTCAACAACCTGTTTCTTATCAAAAAATACGATCCACAAAATTGCATCGCCGGAATCAACGTCGGTTGTAATACGAATGCTGTCTTTGGTACGTGTTGCTTTGATGGGAACCGTAAGTCCCTTACCTGACGCTTTGTAGGATTGTATCAGGGATTCAATTTCGTCGCCTCGTGAACCCACCACGTGATCACGGCCGTTAATAACGGCCTGGGGTGTGTAAACTCCCCGCCTGTTAAATGAGACGGCATATCGCCTTTGGCGTTCAGTGAATTCGGGTTTTGAAAAAGTATCCTTCCAGCCGAGATAATTCCAATAATCGACATGGAATGACAAAGCCAGAATATTGTCCGACTGGGCGTATTGAGAAAGAATTTTATCTGCAGGCGGGCATGAGGAGCAGCCTTGTGATGTGAACAACTCCACCACCGCGGTGGGTTGGTGCTCTTCTGCGTGGGCGGCGACAGTTGAAAGAGCCAACAGGACGGCTGCAAAGCTGGCGCTTTTTAGCTTTTGAAAGCCTGAATATTCCATGATATTAACAAATCGCTCCTTATTTAAGGAATGAAGATGCTTTGGTTCGACCTCACTTGCAACTCACATTAGCGTCACATGTTAGAGTTTATGCGGCGGTTTTATTCAAATTGCGCAATACATAATGCAAAATGCCGCCATGGCGGAAATATCCCAGTTCGTCTTCCGTATCAATTCGCGAGAGAAGGGTGATTGTTTTAACGGAACCATCCTCCATCTCAATGGAAGCTGTCATTTCCTGGCGCGGTGCAAGATCGCCAAGCCCTTTGATTGTAACCTTTTCTTTTCCGCTCAGACCAAGGTTTTCCCAACTGTCGTCGCCGGTGAATACCAGCGGTAATACACCCATTCCCACCAGATTGGAGCGGTGAATCCGCTCAAAACTTCCGGCAATAACTGCGCGCACACCCAGCAGGCGTGTTCCTTTAGCCGCCCAGTCGCGGGATGAACCTGTGCCGTATTCCTTGCCGGCAAAAACCACCAGGGGAACATTCTCATCGCGGTAACGCATGGCCACATCAAACATGGAACCCTGTTCACCGGACGGGTAATGAACGGAGTAGCCTCCTTCCACATCATCCAGCATTTGGTTTTTAATGCGAATATTAGCGAAGGTGCCGCGCATCATCACATCGTGATTGCCGCGCCTGGAGCCGTAGGAATTAAAATCGACCGGGCGAACCTGATGCTCACGCAAATAATCGCCTGCCGGGCTGTTGCCGCTGATTCCCCCTGCCGGAGAAATATGGTCGGTGGTGATGGAATCCTTGAACAGGGATAAAACCCGCGCTTCATGAATATCTTCTATTGGTTCCGGCTCCATGGTCATGCCGTCAAAATAGGGCGGGTTTTGCACATAGGTGGAAGTGCTCTCCCAGCCATAGGTGTCGCCACCGCTTACTTTTATGTCCCGCCATGCGGCATCTCCCTTAAACACATCCCCGTAGCGGGAGCGGAACATTTCTTCGTTGACGGTTTCACGCATAATGGCTGCAATCTCAGCACTTGAGGGCCACAGGTCCGCCAAAAACACATCATTGCCGTCAGTATCTTTTCCCAATGAGTCTTTGGAGACATCAACATAGAGTGAACCAGCTATTGCATAGGCCACCACCAAAGGCGGGGAAGCCAGATAATTTGCCTGCACATCCGGTGAAATTCGCCCTTCAAAATTCCGATTTCCGGAAAGCACAGAGCACGCCACCAGATCATTTTTATGGATGGTTTTTGATATTTCTTCGTCCAGTGGCCCTGAATTACCAATGCAGGTGGTGCAGCCATAACCAACGAGATTAAATCCCATGGCATCCAATTCCTTGGAGAGGTCTGCTTTGTTGAGATAATCTGTTACCACTTGGGAACCCGGTGCGAACGAGGTTTTAACCCATGGTTTCACGCTCAGCCCTTTGGCGTGGGCATTGCGAGCCACAAGGCCGGCTGCGATCAACACGGACGGATTGGAGGTGTTGGTGCATGAGGTAATGGCCGCTACCACAATATCCCCGTTGCCCAGATCAAAATCTTTGCCCTTAACCGCAAACCGTTCTCCGCGGTCGGATTTGCCAAATTCCTTCTTCATGGCTTGCGCAAAAGCTTTGTCTGCGCCCTTAAGCTCCAGCCGGTCCTGGGGGCGTTTTGGGCCTGAAATGGAGGGTACTACGGTCTTTAGATCAAGGGATAAGGTATCGGTGAAAACCGGGTTTTCACCTTCCTCCCCACGCCACATGCCCTGCGCTTTTGCGTAAGCCTCCACCAGTTCAATTCTGTCCTTATCACGGCCGGTAGCACCAAGATAATTGATGGTGTCTTTATCAATTGGAAAAAACCCGCAAGTGGCCCCATATTCAGGGGCCATATTGGCGATTGTTGCTTGATCTTCCAGAGACAGATTATCAAGACCGGGGCCATAAAATTCCACAAATTTTCCGACCACGCCTTTTTCACGTAACATTTGCACGATCACCAAAACGAGGTCGGTCGCCGTAATACCTTCCGCCATTTTGCCTTCCAGGCGAAAGCCGATAACTTCCGGGATAAGCATTGTGACAGGTTGGCCAAGCATCGCTGCCTCCGCTTCAATGCCCCCCACACCCCAACCTAAAACGGAAAGCCCGTTGACCATTGTTGTATGGGAATCTGTTCCCACCAATGTATCAGGATAGGCAATTGTTTCCCCGTCCACTTCTTTGGTCCACACGGTTTGAGCAAGATATTCCAGATTGACCTGATGGCAAATTCCGGTTCCAGGGGGTACAACGCGGAAATTTTCGAAGGCTTGCTGCCCCCATTTCAAAAATGTATAGCGCTCGCCGTTGCGTTCATATTCACGCTCAACATTCTTTTCAAATGCGTTGGCGCCGCCGAAATAGTCCACCATTACCGAATGGTCGATTACCAGATCAACCGGAACCTGCGGGTTGATGGAAGAGGTATTGCCCCCAAGATTTGTGGTCGCATCGCGCATGGCCGCCAAATCCACCACGGCTGGAACGCCGGTGAAATCCTGCATTAATACCCGTGCCGGGCGAAAGGCAATTTCCTGGCCGGCTTTGCCTTTATTATCCAGCCAGTTGGCAACGGCTTTTATGTCTTCAGCTGTAACCGATCGCCCGTCTTCAAACCGTAGCAGATTTTCCAGCAATACTTTGAGCGAGAATGGTAATTTTGAAATTCCGCTTAAGCCGTTTTTTTCGGCCTCTTTAAGGCTGAAATAGGTATATTCCTTACCTCCAACAGCAAGGGTTTTTTTACATGAAAAACTATCCAGTGAAGATGTCATAGGGTGGGAGCTCCTGATTGTGCGCGCTGTCACATATGAGTGGTAAACGATATACCGTTTGTATAAGCCTCCGCATTGAAACCGTCCAGCCAGCCGAAGGTTGGATAAACACTTGTTTGCATCGGGTTCACCTTGGTGTAGATAAAAGCCAAATTCAGATTTGAAGAGCGTAATGTCTAAAACTTCCGAATCCCCTTCGATAAACCCACATCTAAAAATGGCGCTGGAAATTGGCCCGGTAATCTTATTTGTGATTGCCTATAATCAAGGGGAACGGATTGCAGGTTTTTTTGGGCTGAGCGGCATACTGGAGAAACCACTATTTCTGGCAACTGCCGTGATTATGGCTGCAACGGCTGTTTCAATAGCGCTATCACTCATTCTCATGCGCTCCGTTCCTATTATGCCAATTGTCACCCTGGTCGTGGTGAGCGTGTTTGGCGGGCTAACGCTTTATTTTCAAAATGAGATATTCATTAAAATGAAACCCACCATTATCAATACGCTTTTTGGGGTGGCACTGCTCGGGGGCTTGTTTTTTAACAAAAGTTTACTGAAAACAGTGATGGGAATGGCTTTTGCCATTGATGATAAGGGATGGAAAATTCTGACCTTCAGATGGGGTTTGTTCTTTTTGATTTTGGCGGTGGTCAATGAAATTGTCTGGCGCAATTTTTCGGAAGGTTTTTGGGTGGGGTTCAAATTTTGGGGTATGACCGGACTAACCATGCTTTTTGTTTTTTCCCAAATGCCGTTGATTATGAAACACGCATTAGATGAGAGCGAAGATTAGAGCAGTTTTTGAATTTCTACATTTAGCTCCTTAAATTTCCGGGAACTGATCGGCCCGACAATCTTGTAACGCACAATACCATTTTGATCGATAAGCAGGGTTTCAGGGATTCCGTAAAACCCCCATTCGATGGCAGCCCGTCCTTTCAGGTCTGCCCCGACACGTGTATA
>QILU01000209.1 GCA_003233475.1 Ahrensia sp. | reverse complement strand
CACCCGGCCGGTGGCTTCGAAGCCCAGCATGAAGGCCTGTGGCGCGGCGTTTATGATCACAAAAACGTAGCCAGTTATGTCATGGGAGTCTTTTTCATGATTGGGCTGTTCGCGATGCGAAATGGGCGCGGCTTCCTTGGGTTCCTGTTATTAGTACTGACTATTGTGTTTGTGTTTAATGCCGGATCAAAAACCGTGCTGGGAATTCTTCCCGTTGCAATTTTTTCCGCGGCGATTGCCAGGTGGATGAAAATTGGCCTGTTGCGGGTATTTTTCATATTGCTGCCCGTTGTCGGGCTGATAATTGCCACCCTGGGCGGAATAATTCACCCCCCGATTTTGTTAGCATTACAAGAATATATCCCCGGCCTTGATTACACTGGCCGCGTTGACCTTTGGACATTCGGGCTGAAATATGTCCAGATCGAGCCTTGGATGGGTTACGGCTTTGAAAGCTTTTGGGGCACTGCCCGCGTCTTCAACATCCCTCAACCCATTGATCTTTCATGGGATGTACGTGGTATTGTACACGGTCATAATTCCTGGATGGATGGTGCGATTGCCTTTGGAATTCCGGGCATGATAGTGGTAATCTTTGCTCTGGTTATCATGCCGATCCGCGATTATCTGCGCATCCCGGATACGGGCAACGCCTCTCGATTGGCAGCATTGTTCATAAGCATTTGGATATTCACCGCACTAGGAGCGAGCCTGGAAAGCTTTTTCTTCCGAAGGTCTGATCCCGTCTGGTTCTGCATGCTTTTGGCCATCATTGGCTTGAGAATTACCGCCCATATGAGTGTGAATAGTCCAAAACGCACCAAATCTAGTTTCGCGCAATAAGGAATTTCCATTGGGCGCGCGCGCAGGGGTAAATTAAAACATATAGTTTCCTTCAAAGGCTTCATTTTTTCAATTCATGCGTTAAGAGGGGCGCACGTCTCCCCCTCCCTGGAAACAATATGATCAAGCCTACCCTCGCTGCTTTTGCTCGGCGTCTCAATTCTGATGAACGCAAGCATGTTGATTTTGCTCATTTTACCCCCTCTATCATAAAAATAGAAATACTCGCCGGCTTAACTGTTGCCCTCGCCCTCGTCCCTGAGGCCGTAGCGTTTGCCTTTGTGGCAGGAGTTCATCCGCTTGTGGGTTTGTACGCCGCATTTATTGTGGGCCTGATCACCGCTATTTTTGGTGGGCGTCCGGGAATGATCTCTGGTGCTACGGGCGCACTGGCCGTGGTGATGGTGGCATTGGTTGCCCAACACGGTGTTGAATATCTTTTCGCCACAGTGGTGCTGATGGGTATTCTGCAAATACTGGCCGGCATTTTCAAACTCGGTAAATTCATTCGTCTCGTCCCTCACCCCGTAATGTTAGGTTTTGTGAACGGTCTGGCCATCGTCATTTTCCTGGCTCAAATGACCCAGTTTCAAATCACCGATGCCGACGGAGTAAAAACCTGGATGAGCGGTTTGCCGCTTCTGCTGATGTTGGGGCTTGTGATCCTCACCATGCTGATCATCCATTTCATGCCAAAGCTCACCACTGCAATCCCTGCACCTTTGGCGGGCATCGGAATAGTTGCAGGCATAGTGCTTGCCTTTGGCATCAATATCCCAAGTGTTGGGGATCTCGCTTCTATCAAAGGCGGCTTGCCGGTTTTCCATATTCCCTCCGTTCCACTCACCTTAGAAACCTTTCAGATAATTCTCCCTTATGCATTTATTCTTGCAGCCATCGGCCTTATTGAAAGTCTTCTCACCCTTAACCTTGTGGGTGAGATCACGGGAGATAAAGGGGGCGCATCTCAAGAGTGTATCGCCCAGGGCGCGGCCAACACCGTGACAGGGTTTTTTGGGGGCATGGGCGGCTGCGCGATGATCGGTCAATCCATGATCAATGTGAAATCAGGGGGGCGCACCCGTCTTTCTGGAATTTCGGCAGCTCTCTTTCTCTTAGCCTTCATCGTTATCGCCTCTCCCCTCATTGAGCAGATTCCACTGGCCGCTTTGGTCGGTGTCATGTTCATGGTGGTGATTGGCACATTTGCCTGGAGCAGCTTAAAATTATTCGGAAAAATTCCGCTCATCGATGCGTTGGTCATCATCCTTGTAACCATCGTTACCGTCGCCACGGACTTAGCTATGGCCGTCGTGGTTGGGGTAATCGTTTCAGCCCTCGCCTATGCCTGGAACAACGCTACCCGCATCCGTGCTAATATCAATGAAACTAAAGACGGCACGAAAATATATGCGATAGAGGGACCATTGTTCTTCGGCTCAGCAGAGGGGTTTTCAGAACTTTTCCAACCGGAACAAGACCCGGATTTGGTCATTGTAGATTTCATCAACAGCCGTGTCGTTGATCAATCCGCTCTACAAGCCATTGAAGCTCTGGCCTCTAAATATGAAGCCCATGGCAAAACCCTACAATTGCGCCGCCTCTCAAGAGATTGCCATTTCCTGCTGAACAGAGCGGGGCAATTAATGGTCGATTCAGATGACGATCCTGAATACCACCTGCCAGTCGACTACCACGTCAAAACGGGACAACTCGGCGGGCACTAAATTAATCTGAATTTTCTGTCGGAAAAGGCTGTGGAATGGTGCAATCCGGGCATTTTATTGCCAATTGGCGCACCGCAAGCCAGCGTTGATATTGCTCCGGCGTAACCCGCTTGCCAGTGATGATCGGATCAATTTTATTGGCAACTTTGTCAGAATCCACAGGCTTTGGGGCCGATGAAACATCGCCCAAACTGAAGACTACCAAAGCCAGTACAATTAATATTAAGCGCATAAACTCTACCCATTGCAAAACGCAGTTCAGCTTCGACAATTAGGGTAAACATTCGCTTAAAACGCTTTATTTTCCCAACCAGGTTGCAAACCCATCCACCACTTTGTCGATGTGGGAAGTATCAAAATCAAGGTGCGTGACGAGCCGCACGGTATTGTTCGCTCCGTCAGGATTTGAAATCACCATTCCTCTTTGCATCATATGTTCAGACAGGCCCCCCTTACCGTTTCCCGACACATTCAGCCAGATCATATTGGTCTGCACGCTATTCAAATCAATCTTCAAACCATCAATTTCGAGCAGTCTGTTAGCCATCGTTTTGGCGTTTTGATGATCTTCCTCCAGGCGTTCGGTGTTGTTTTCCAACGCGTAATGACCGCATGCCGCCAAAATTCCGGCCTGACGCATTCCGCCTCCCAACATTTTTCGAGTTCGCCTGGCCTGGGAGATAAGCTCCTTGGTACCGCACAGCACCGAACCCACCGGAGCACCAAGCCCTTTTGAAAGACAAAGAGAAACACTGTCCATATTCGAACCAAGTTCAGCTGCCGTTTTGCCGGATTTCACCGCAGCATTCATCAACCTCGCCCCATCCATATGCACCTTCAAATCGTTTTTGCGGGCGACTTCCGCAACCCGTTCAATATCCCCCTGAGTCACCACTTTTCCGCCATAGGTGTTTTCCAAGCATACAAGTCTTGTGATGGCAAAGTGGGAATCATCTGGTTGAATTGCGGCCTCAACATCTTCGGGGTTAAGTCCGCCATTCCCATTAAGCGCCAAATGTTTTGGTGAAATGCCGCCAAGAACAGCCGCACCCCCGGCTTCATAATTGGAAATATGATAATCCAGCCCACCAATATATTCATCCCCTCGCCCGCAATGGCTCATAAGTGCCAACAAATTGCTTTGGGTTCCCGAAACCACAAACAATGCAGCTTCTTTACCCAATAGATCAGCCGTTCTTTCTTCAAGAGAGTTTACGGTTGGATCATCTCCATAAACATCATCACCCACCTCTGCGGAGGCCATGGCTTTTATCATACCCGGGCTCGGGCGAGTGACGGTATCGCTGCGCAAATCAATCAGGCTATTTGTTCCAGCGGTTTTTGGCATTGATGCATACATGAATTTCTCCTGACGTAATCCCGTCCAAACCTAGTCCAACACCAAAGAACTGGGAACATCTTTCGGTTTTCCCAATCGTCCGGTGAGGCTTTTTTTATCTGTTAGCGCTTCAAGAAATGCCAGCAGATCATTTATCACAATGTCGGAGCGTAAATCGACTTTTCCCTTGTATTTAAGATTTTGCGACGCGTTTGATACATCTTCAGTCAAACCGAGCCTAACAATATCACTTTGCATTTCTTGTAAAGCACGCTCCGGTTCCAAATGGAGTGAAATCATTTTACGCAGAGATTCAACCCCGCCCGCGTGACCATAGGGTGCAGTTCTCGCCACATTACGCAACGAAGGGGTGCGGATTTTGAATTTCTCGTTTTCTTTTCCACTCACTTTATAACGACCTAAATTAATGTCTCCAGTCCGTTCATTCTTCTCAACATCAAACCGCCAAAACGAATTTGGGGCAAAGTAAAACTGGTTATCTGTTTGAAACGACCCGCTATGACAATCGCTGCATTGCGCCGCTCCATAAAACAACTTCAGCCCGCGTTTTTCTTGTGCATTAAGAGCACTGTCATCCCCACGCAAATAGGCGTCGAACGGGGACTGGTCACTACGCCATTCGCTGCCCACAAATGCCGAAATTGCATTGGCAATCTCCACGATGGATATCTCCTGTCGGCGCTTTAAGCGTGGATACGCCGCCTGAAAATAGGGCCAATAGTCGGGCAAGTCCTGCACCCGTTTTGTCAGCGCTGCCCAGATAGCGGCATTGCCCAAATGCGCCACCGCCGAAATTTCGTTTTCCACATTGCCTACCAATTCGTCCCCCGTAACAGCCGGGAACAGGGCTTGAACCGCCAGAACATCCCGAAGCCCGTCTGGTAATTCATTGGCTGCGGGAGCGATAAACTGCCCGTTCTTTTTCCGCGCCACCCGCCCATCAGAAAACAATACCGTAAATTCCTTTGCCCCCAGATTGAACAATGTCGGGGCGTGTTTTGCAGATGGCTTAAAAACATCATAGAGCGGCAACCCATTGATTGCTAAATCATCCCCTTCAACGGGAACCATACCATCCAGGCGAAATCCATTTGACGAAGCCCGGTCAAAGCTATGACAAGTGGCGCACGATACCCGATATGTACCAGATAAAATGCGGTCCGAAAACAGCAATTGCCCAAGCTTAATTTCAGCGGAAGTATAGGTTCTGTAATCACCATCCTGTATTGGCTTGGGCAATTCCTCCCCAAACGCCAAAACCGCGCTCACCAACCAAAACCCAATGAGCCAAGTGCAAAATTGCATTTATTCCCTCACAAAAGAGTTGGATCAACCGTTCGGTTCACCACCGATTTTACAGTTAAACCCTGCACAATGATAGAGAACAATACCACCGCGTAGGTGCAGGTAAGCAATAAAGATTTTTCAGGAATGTCCGGTAGCGATAGCGCCAGGGCAACGGAAATACCCCCGCGCAACCCACCCCAGGTTAAGACAGGTATCGCCCCGGCATTGAATGTCTGCTTGAACGACAACAACATTATCGGCGTGGAAACCGATATAAACCGCGATGCCAAAACAAGTGGGATGGTGGCAACAGCCAACCATGCAAATGATGGATCGAATGTAATTAACAGCACTTCCAGGCCAATCAATAAGAAAAGGACCGAGTTCAAAATCTCGTCAATCAACTCCCAAAAACTAAACAAATGTTTGCGGGTATCATCACTCATCGCAACTGAAGCCCCGCGGTTACCAATCAGCAATCCGGCCACCAATGGCATAGGTAGCTGCAACAATTCCCAGGGTAAGCAAAATTTCAAGCATATGCTCATCCATTGTCGCCATAAGCTTGTAGGCAATCCACCCCGTTAGAGCGCCTAGTGCGGCACCCCCAAGAGCTTCCACAACAAACAATTCCGCCACATTCAACGCTGTTACTTGCGCGGCGCCTGTGCTGGTGGCGATGGTCAAGAGGATAGAAAATACAACCACCCCAACCCCGTCGTTAAACAAGGATTCCCCCGCAATTTTTGCTTCAAGTCTAGCCGGGACATTTATTGACTTCAGCAGACTTAAAACCGCGACAGGATCGGTGGGAGAAATCAAAGCTC
>QILU01000187.1 GCA_003233475.1 Ahrensia sp. | reverse complement strand
TGGCAGGTGCTTGGTCACGAGAAAATGGTGTCCGCCAGCCCCTGGCCAATCCTAAATGAAAGCCTTTTGGAGGAAACCACCATTACCCTGCCGGTTCAAATCAACGGAAAAAAACGCGGCGACATCACCGTGCCCGCGAATATTGATAAACCAGATGTTGAAAAAGAAGTGCTTGCATTAGACTTTGTGCAATCGGCGCTTTCTGGTAAGACACCAAAGAAAGTAATCGTGGTGCCTGGGAGAATTGTCAATGTGGTACTCTAGGTTGGAAAATATGTTTTCAAATGTCTCAAAAATCGGATTATTTAGTGCGCTGGCTCTGTTGGCAGCCTGTACCGTTGAACCTCTCAATTCTTCAACTCCAAACAGTCAATTGGCTACGGGCATTCAACCCGCCTCCATTGGTTCCATTCTGGCTTCCACAACGGTAAAACCCGTTACCACCCGCTCGGCACAGCAGGTGCGAAACAATTTACTATTCGCCATGAATGGCGGAGAACTGCAATCGGGAGGACAATACAATGTTGTTCTTGATGTGGAGAGTAAATCTTACAATCTTTCCATTGAAAGAAACAGCAATGCACCCACCTCTGCGCAGGTTGCTATTACAGCGAATTATCAATTGGTGGAAAACAGGTCAGGCAAGACTGTTGCCAACGGAAAACGCCGCGCGCTTTCCAGCTATGACCGCACTTCGCAAAGCTTTGCCAATGAGAGGGCTGAGAGAGATGCACAAAACCGGGCAGCAAAAGAACTTGCCCAACAATTGCGCTTGGCCATTGCCCAATCTCTAGCTGGTTTATGAGCCAACGGGCGGTTTGAAATGGCGCAGCTTAAGGCCCATCAGGTTGATCGCTATTTAAGCAGGCCGGAGCCGCAGCACCGGGTGTTTTTAGTCTATGGCCCCGATGCCGGCTTGGTGTCTGAACGCGCCGTCCAACTGGCAAAATCCAGCGGCGCTGATTTAAACGACCCGTTTTCCACCATTAAACTTGATGCCGATGACGCGGCTTCCGACCCTTCACGCATTGCTGATGAAGCCCATACCGTTTCCATGTTTGGCGGCAATCGACTTGTCTGGATAAAAGGGGCCACTCAGAAAAATCTGGCTGGCGCAGTACAGCCCGTTCTCGATCTGCCTCCCACCGATGCCATTGTTATTATTGAAGCGGGAGATTTGAAAAAGTCCGCGCCGTTACGCACCCGAATCGAAAAGGCTAAAGGCGCCATCACCCTTCCCTGCTATCAGGACCCGGATCGGGCTATCGAGGTGCTCATCAATGAGGAATTAAAGGCAAGCCAACTGTCCATCGACCCTCAGGCCATGACGGCCCTGAAAAGCCTGCTGGGTGGTGATCGGCTGGCCAGCCGAGGCGAGATGCAAAAGCTGTGCCTTTATGCAACCGGTTCCAAACAGATCACCCTTGAGGACATTCAAAATATTGTGGGAGATGCCTCCGCTCTTGCTGTTGATACCGTTATTGACGCTGCAAGTGTCGGTGATATTCCCACCATGGAACACACGTTCAAACGGCTTATTGCGCAAGGCACCGCCGTATTTCAAATTATCAATGCCGCCCAGCGCCACTTCCAAAACCTGCATCAGGCCAGCGCCCAAATGGAAGCCAGGCGACAACCCGCATCATCTGTGGTTGGTGCTATGCGCCCGCCGATTAATTTTCAACGCAAAGACAAGGTTGTGCGCGCCCTTTCAATCTGGAAGCGCCCGTCACTGGAAAAACTTCTTTCCAGATTGGAAAAAACCTCGCTGGAAACCCGGGCCAATGCCGAGTTATCTGTCCCCCTGGCATCCACCGCCCTGCTGGCCATCGCCATCGAAGCCAACCGAAACTCCAGGTAATTTATTTGCTTAATTTGGCTTCCAGCTCATCCAGCTGATCGAGGGTTTTGTAGTCTATTGTCAAACGACCCTTCCCGCTCGTTTTATGGACGATTTTTACTTTCAATCCCAACACATCGCTTAGACGTTTTTCCAGTGCAATGGTATCTGCATCTTTAACGATCCTGTTTTTTGCAGACTTCGTTTCCAGCCCATCAGGTCGCTCGGCCATCGCTGCCAGTTGCTCTGCCTGACGCACGGATAGCCCTTCCACAACGATACGTTTAGCCAGAGCTTCAGGCTTATTCAACGTAACTAGCGTGCGAGCATGACCGGCAGATATATCACCCGCAGACAAAAGTTCACGAACACTTTGGGGCAATTTCAGCAACCGCAATGTGTTGGCCACATGGGATCGACTTTTACCGATAACCTTACCCAAATCCACCTGCTTATAGTCGTATTCATCGATAAGCCTTTGATATCCAAGAGCTTCTTCTACCGGGTTTAAGTCTGCCCGCTGAACATTTTCAATAATTGCCAGCTCCAAAGCCTGCCTGTCATCCACATCACGAACAACAATTGGCACCTGATGAAGCCCGGATTTTTGTGCAGCCCGCCAACGGCGTTCCCCGGCTATAATTTCCCACAGGTCTTTTCCGGCAGCAGCAGGGCGCACAAGAATTGGCTGCACAATTCCGTGCTCAGAAATAGAATTTGCCAAATCCTCCAGATCATCATTGGCAAACACACTACGGGGATTGTTGGGGTTTGCCCGAATACTCTCTATCGGCACAACCCTGTCGGACGTAATAGGTGTTGGAACATTTCTCCCGCTTTCCACGCCCCCACTTTCCATTCTAGACGGATTTACCGGTTTATCCATTTCGCCAATCAACGCCGCGAGGCCTCGTCCGAGACGTTTTTTGGGTTGATCATCAGCCATTTTTATCACCATCCATTGTTCGCCAAAATATGGCAGATTTGTTTCTACTCATTTTTCTTTCGCCGTGAGCAATTTCTTCTCACGCTGAATTAGTTCCGACGCCAATTTCAAATAAGCTTGGGAGCCTGCACAATGCATGTCATACAGCAAAACCGGTTTACCGAAAGAAGGCGCTTCCGATATCCGCACATTACGCGGTATCACCGTATCATAAACCAAATCCCCCATTGTCTCCCTCACATCCTGCTCCACCTGCTGAGCCAGATTGTTTCGCCCATCATACATGGTCAAAACAACCCCTTGAATATTCAACTTGTTGTTTATGCTGTTACGCACCTGTTCGATCGTTCCCAAAAGCTGGCTCAATCCTTCCAGCGCAAAAAATTCGGTTTGCAAGGGCACGAGAACCGATTCCGCTGCCGCCAGGGCATTTAAGGTCAACAGATTTAATGACGGGGGGCAATCAATCAAAATATAGCTGAAATCCGGTACCCTGCCCAAATGGCCCGCGATTGCTTTTTTTAGTCGATAGGTTCGATCCGCTTCTCTGAAAATTTCCATTTCCAACCCCAGCAAATCCAACGTTGCCGGTGCCACCCAAAGACGCGGAACTGCGGTGGATTGGCTAACAGATGAAAGGCTTTGCGACCCAGTAAGAAGATCATAGGTGGAAATCTCCCGCTCTTCTTTATCAATACCCAGCCCCGTACTGGCATTGCCCTGCGGGTCCAGATCAACCAGCAGCACCTCCTCCCCGATCGCCGCAAGAGCGGTTGCCAGATTAATGGCGGTCGTGGTTTTTCCCACCCCGCCTTTCTGGTTCGCAAGGGCCATTACCCTTGGCCTGATATCGTTGTTAATGCTCATGCCTGTATCAAAAAAACTTCCCTATCATGTCTGTCTATTCTTAAAGCTTCTCATTGAAATTAAAAGACGCCATTTCAGCCAGGCAATTCATTCTATCGGCTCTTCAAGCCGCTTATTTCTAACAATACCGACCCTTCCTCAAATCGACTTGGAACCGTTTTACAATCAAATTTCCAACTCTTTTCCGCTTCAGTAATCTCGGCCCTATGGCCACGGCCCTTGGGAAACAATCCTACTGTGGTGCGGGAAAGAAAGCCTTTTGTTAACCCTAACAATTCCTTAAGCGGCGCCACAGCCCGTGCGGTAATCAGTTCAGGAACATCCAGGCCGAGCAGCACATTTTCAATGCGCCCATGGTGCACACGAACCACGATGCCCGCTTGTTTTAACCCGGTTTCCCGCACCACCGCTTGAAGAAAGGCGCATTTTTTTCCATTGCTCTCCACAAATTCCACCCGCCCTTCACCTGTTTCAGCCATTACAATCGCCATTACCATGCCGGGAAACCCTGCACCACTGCCAATATCCACCAAATGTTTGGTTTCAGGAAAAAGCGCGCTGCATTGCATACTGTCCGCCATGTGTCGTTCCCAGATATGCTCCACACTAGCCGGAGAAATAAGGTTCATTCGGGCCTGCCATTGGCACAACAACCCATAAAAAACTGTGAGTCGCTCCCGTGTTTCACGTGAAACACTCTTGACATTGTCCACCAGCTCCAGACCTTTTTTAGTGCTCATGCGGCACCTTTTCGCGCCATTTCGTGCTTTTTGATATGAGCCAGGATCAACGTCAAACCAGCCGGAGTAATGCCATCAATTCGGCCGGCCTGCCCAAGAGAAGTGGGCCGAATGGCTTCCAGCTTGTGGCGTAGTTCATTCGATAGACCGGACAGAAGCGCATAATCAAAACCTTCAGGAATAACTCGCGCCTCATCCTTTTTTATGGCATCAATATCTGCTTGCTGGCGTTTCAGATAAACCGAATACCCCGCATCAATCTTAATCTGTTGAGCAATCTTTGGTTCCACCTCCAAAAGTTGCGGCCATATTCGAGCCACATCATCATAAGAAATCTCAGAGTAGGACATTAGTTCATAGGCCGAACGACGAACCCCATCCATGGTAATTTTCAACCCGTGTTTTTTTGCTTCATTGGGGGTTATGGAAAGTGATTCACACAAAACCTGTGCCGCTTTCAGCTTTTTATCCTTTATCTTGAAGGCAAATTCCCGCTCTCTACCCACACACCCAATTTCCAACCCATATTCCGTCAATCTTTGATCCGCATTATCCGCCCGCAGGCTTAAGCGATATTCCGCTCTGGAAGTGAACATACGATAGGGTTCACTTACCCCCTTGGTCACCAGATCATCAATCATAACCCCCATATAACTCTCTGTACGGCTGAACAAAACAGGTTTGCCCCCCGCAACCTGCCGGGCAGCATTTAGTCCGGCAACCAGCCCCTGCGCTGCGGCTTCCTCATAGCCCGTGGTTCCATTGATCTGCCCGGCCAGGTAAAACCCCTTTAAGGCTCTAGTCTCCAGGGTGGGTTTTAGCGCCCGCGGATCTACATAATCATACTCAATTGCATAGCCTGGTTGTAAAATAGCCGCCTTTTCCAACCCAGGTATAGTGGCAATAAAATCGGCCTGAACAGATTCCGGTAATGATGTGGAAATTCCATTCGGGTAGATTGTGTGGTCATCCAGCCCTTCAGGTTCCAAAAATATCTGATGCCCGTCCCGCTCGCCAAATTTTACGATTTTGTCCTCAATTGACGGGCAATAGCGGGGGCCAACCCCGTCAATTTGTCCGGAATACATGGCAGATCGATGAACGTTTTGCCGAATGATGGCATGGGTTTTGGCGTTTGTACGGGTAATTCCGCACTCGATCTGCGAAACGGTGATTTTTTCGGTCATTGTAGAAAAGGGCACAGGGGGATTATCCGCCGGCTGCATCTCCAGTTGAGACCAGTTTATGGTTCGCCCATCCAACCGGGCAGGGGTGCCTGTTTTCAAGCGCCCAAGGGGCAGTTTTAACCTGTCCAGAGTCTGAGCCATAGCAAGCGCGGGCTTTTCTCCCATGCGCCCGGCCGGAATTTGTTTTTCCCCGATATGGATCAATCCACGCAGGAATGTTCCTGTGGTAAGCACAACCGCCCCGGCGTTAAGTTCCGTTCCATCCG
>QILU01000153.1 GCA_003233475.1 Ahrensia sp. | reverse complement strand
AGGCCAACCAGGCAGTGTTCCAGGCGTTGATAAAACCGGGTGATACGATCATGGGCCTAAGCCTTGATGCAGGCGGGCATTTAACCCACGGCTCAGCCCCAAACCAGTCCGGCAAATGGTTTAATGCGGTGCAATATGGCGTGCGAAAAGACAATGACCAAATTGACTTTGACGAAGTGGAAGCACTGGCGAAAAAACATCAACCCAAGTTGATTATCGCCGGTGGCTCCGCCTATCCGCGCCAGATCGATTTTGCAAAATTCCGTGAAATTGCAGATATGGTTGGTGCTTATTTGTTTGTGGATATGGCGCATATCGCCGGTCTTGTTGCCGGTGGCGTTCACCCCAGCCCGTTCCCCCACGCCCATGTGGTCACTTCAACCACCCATAAAACCCTGCGTGGCCCGCGGGGTGGATTGATTTTGACCAATGATGAGGTGATCGCCAAAAAAATCAAGCCAAAAAAATCAACTCAGCCATCTTCCCCGGCATTCAAGGGGGCCCGCTCATGCATGTGATTGCCGCAAAAGCGGTGGCGTTTGCGGAGGCTCTTACTCCCGAATTTACTCGCTATGCTGCCAATGTTGCCGAGAATGCGAAAGCGCTGGGAAAAACCTTGAAATCCGGGGGTCTGGATCTCGTTTCCGGTGGTACCGATACCCATGTATTGCTGGTGGATTTAAGACCCAAGGGACTGACTGGCAAAGCGGCGGAAGTGGCTCTGGGCCGGGCCAACATTACCTGCAACAAAAACGGCGTGCCGTTTGACCCGGAAAAACCCACCATTACCTCCGGCATTCGTTTGGGAACTCCTGCTGCCACCACCCGCGGGTTTGGGGTGGCGGAATTTGAACTGGTTGGTGAACTTATTTTGGAAGTATTGGATGGCTTGGTTGCCAATGGAGAAGCTGACAACAGCGCTCTTGAAGCCGATGTCGCCAAGAAAGTTGTTGCATTGACCGACCGCTTCCCCATTTATTCCGGCATGTAATCATAGGGCGAAGCCCGTGAGAGTATTCATAGAGCGAAGAAGGAGGTGTTTCCATGCGTTGCCCGTTTTGCAACCGCACAGGTACGCAGGTTAAGGACAGTCGTCCCACCGAGGACAACACCACTATTCGTCGTCGCCGGGTCTGCACCGATTGCGGCGGGCGGTTCACCACTTTTGAGCGCATTCAACTGCGCGAACTGGTGGTTTTGAAAAAATCCGGACGCAAAGTACCTTTTAACCGTGATAAACTGGCCCATTCCGTAAATATTGCCCTGCGAAAAAGGGATGTGGATGAAGCCCGGATCGAGCAAATGATCAGCGGCGTTGTGCGGCAGTTGGAAAGCACGGGGGAAGCGGAAATTGAAGTGGAAGCGATTGGGGCACTGGCGATGGAAGGGCTGCAAAAGCTGGATGACGTCGCCTATGTGCGATTTGCCAGCGTATACCGTGATTTCACCAAAGCCGGAGATTTCCAAAAAATTCTGGGCGAATTATCCCAATCTGATGAAGATGACGGATAAAGATGGCAAATCTGCTTGATTGCAAATTCATGGCGGCCAGCCTGCGGTTTGCCCGCCGCCACCGGGGCTTGAGCGGAACCAACCCTTCCGTCGGTGCTTTGTTGGTCAGGGATGGAATTGTTGTGGGGAAGGGGGTAACGGCCAAAGGGGGACGCCCCCATGCGGAACGGCTTGCCCTTGATATGGCGGGGGATAACGCAGAGGGAGCAATTGCCTATGTTTCACTAGAACCCTGCGCCCACCATGGTGCCACACCCCCTTGTGCCAGTGCATTAATTGAAGCCAGTATTGCAAAAGTGTTCACCGCCTGGACCGACCCTGACCAAAGAGTAGACGGCAAGGGCCACGCAATGTTGCGCCACGCCGGGGTTGAGATTGAAACAGGATTGCTGGCAGAAACCGCCGCCAGCGATTTATCTGGATACTTGAATCGAAAACAGAACAACCGCCCACAAGTGATTCTAAAACTTGCAGTTTCCAAAGATGAAAAACTGGGGCGTGTGGGTGAAGAGGTTTCAATTACCGGAGCAGTGGCAAAAAATTACGTTCACCGGATGCGGGCGGAATATGATGCCATTCTTGTTGGTCGAGCAACGGTGGACAGCGATGACCCCGAACTTACCTGCCGCCTGCCGGGGCTGGAAAACGTTCTCCCCAGCGATTTGTACTGGATACAAAGGCTTCCCTTTCCCCCAAATCCAAACTCGCCCAATCGGCCAATCAAGTGCCAACATGGGTCATTTCCGCAAATTCTTCTTTGGGCGCAGAACTTCAAAAGCAGGGGGTAAAATTATTCGCGGCTGAAATGCAAAACGGCCAACTCGCTTTGCCGGAAATTCTGAAAGACATGGCGATGCGCGGAATTTCGAGCCTGATGGTTGAGGGGGGCGCGAAAACAGCTCGCTCATTCCTGGATGCCGGTCTGGTCGATGAAATTGCTTTGTTTACCGGCGCGCTCACTATTGGCGAAAAAGGTATCGCTTCGCCCGTTACCCGAAAGCGCGTTCCAAAGGGTTTTGCCCTTGTGCGCAGCCTGGAATTGGGCAACGACAGTCTGGATATTTATCGAAAGGGTTGATGTATGTTTACCGGCATTATCACCGATATGGGCACAATCGAAAAAGTTGAAACCTTGAGCAAAGGCAAGCGGTTTAGCGTGGCGACGTCTTATGATACGGATTCAATCGATATTGGCGCGTCCATCGCCCATGACGGGCTGTGCCTGACTGTAGTCTCAAAAGATACCGGAATTTATCAGGTAGAGGCTTGGGAAGAGGCGCTGCGGCTTACCACGGCAAACGGCTGGAAAACCGGCACCAAGGTAAATCTTGAACGCGCCCTGAAAATAGGGGACGAATTGGGCGGCCATCTGGTTTCCGGTCACGTGGATGGCACGGCAGAAATTATTACCGAGATAAACGAAGGCGAGGCCACCCGCTTTACCATTCGTGCGCCCGATGAGCTTGCCCGCTTTATAGCTCCCAAAGGCTCCATAACGCTGAACGGCACATCACTGACAGTAAATGGGGTGGATGGCGGCGAATTCGATGTTCTCCTGATCAAACACACCTTGCAAGTTACCAGCTGGGGGAAAGTAAAACCTGGCGATCGGTTGAATATAGAAGTGGACACCATGGCCCGCTACGCCGCCCGGTTGGCCGAATATTCGTAGATTGCTGATAAAACCTTGCGCTCCCCATCCACCCGTGATTTGAGACGGGAAACAGACTAGGCTATGAAAACCCATGCCCCACCTATTGATTATTGATGCACCCTATTACGAGCCTATCTCCAAAGCGTTGGTGGAAGGGGCTGAGGAAGTGTTGAAAAAAGCCGGGGCGACGTGGGATTATCTTACCGTGCCCGGGGTGTTGGAAATTCCTGCCGCCATCTCGATTGTTTTGGAGGGGATGAGCCGGGGCAACACCCACTATGACGGGTTTATCACCCTTGGCTGTGTCATTCGCGGGGAGACCACCCACTATGAAGTGGTGGCTTTTGAATCCGCGCGCGCGATCATGAACCTCACAATCGCCGAATATCTGGCTTTGGGCAACGGTATTCAAACGGTGGAGAACGAAGCGCAGGCATTGGCCCGCGCCAATAAAAGTGAGTTGAACAAAGGCGGCCATGCGGCTTCTGCCGTGTTGGAAATGATCAAGCTGCGGGAAAAATTCCTTGCCTGAATCCCACCCTCCAAAACCGGCAAACAAACGCGGTGCTGCAAGATTGTCCGCCGTTCAGGCACTGTATCAAATGGATATCAGCGGTGTCGGTTTGAGCGAAGTCGTGGCGGAATATGAAAATTTTCGCCTTGGACGAGAGATGGACGGGGAAACCTATCTGGAGGCTGACGCCTCCTGGTTTCGTGGAATTATGGCCGGGGTTGTTAAGGATCAAAAAATTATTGACCCGATTATCCACGAGGCTCTGACAGACGACTGGCCGTTAAAGCGTATTGATTCAACCTTGCGAGCCGTGTTGCGCGCTGCGGTGTTTGAGTTGACCAAACGCCCGGACGTGGTGGCCCGTGTTGTGGTGAGTGAATATGTGGAGGTCGCCAAAGCATTTTTCGATGGGGACGAGCCAAAAATGGTCAACGGGGTGCTGGACCGGATCGCCCGCAAATTGCGTGTTGGGGAATTGGACGAAAAACCTGAGCCAATCCCGGAGCCGGATCCGGAGTTGAAAAGTTGAAACGTGCTGGCGAGTTCGAGTGGATTGCCCGGCACCTCGCCCCCCTGGCCAGCGAAAATTCATTTGAACTAAAAGACGATGCGGCTTTGCTGGATGTGCCTGATGGCAAACAATTGGTGGTAACAACTGACGCCATTTTGGAAGGCATCCATTTTCTGAAGCAAGACCCGGTAGGGACAATCGCCCAAAAGGCATTGCGGGTGAATATTTCAGATATCATCGCCAAGGGTGCCAGACCTTTCGCCTACTCAATGGCGCTGGGGGTGCCTGATCGCTGGCAGGACAGGGATATGGAGAGCTTCGCTGCCGGGCTTGCAGCGGATCAAAAGACCTACGGCTTGAAACTGACCGGGGGCGATACCTATCGCTCGCCAGAACGGCTTGGTGTTTCGATCACCATGTTCGGAGCGGTCGCCAGCGGCCAATACAAAAGCCGTATGGGGGCAAAGCCGGGTGATATTTTAGTGGTCAGCGGAACCATTGGAGACGGCGCTATCGGCTTGAAAGTGGCAATGGGAGAATTATTGGTTGAAGAAGCAGATGCCAAAGCCCTGGTGAATTCTTATCACCTGCCCAACCCGCCCTATGCACTGGTTTCGATTATTGCAAAACATGCCAGCGCATCCATGGATATTTCTGATGGCCTGCTGGGGGATTGCCGCAAGCTTTGTGAGGCCTCTAAGGTCTCGGTTGAAATTGAAAAAACCCTCATTCCGCTTTCTCCCCCAGTTGAAAGAAGTCTGGCAAAGGATGCTGAACTTTGGCCATTGGTTTTAGCCGGCGGAGATGACTACCAATGCCTTTGTTCGGTTCCGCGAAAACGCTGGTCGGAATTCCAACACGATTGCTCCGCCGCCGGAGTGAAAATTACTGAAATTGGGAAATTCGTAAAAGCAGGGGCGAATAGAATTTCCCTTAGCGAAAATGGCGTGCCAATCTCACAAGCTGTAGAATCATTTACCCACTTTTAGACTGGCCCCGCAAAGAGCATCCATGACCGCCGCAGAAATTGACCCAAATGCCTCCGCGCGCCGAAATGCTATTATTTTGGCCGCAGCGCAGGCGTTTTGTGGTGCGGCTGCCCCCATATCAATTGCGCTCGGAGGATTGGCAGGAATTTATTTGCTCGGAGCAGACAAGTCCTTAGCGACGGCTCCGGTCACGGGTTATAACCTTGGAATTGCCTTGGCGGCACTTCCGGCCGCCATGTTAATGGCGCGTATCGGGCGGCGGCTTGGATTTATAACCGGCGCTGTCGTTGGCATCATCGGCACTCTGATTTCCAGTTACGCCATCTATCAAGGCATTTTCGCCCTGTTTTGTGTCGGCATGTTACTGTCCGGTTGCAGCAGTTCCTTCACCCAGCAATACCGTTTTGCCGCAGCAGATCAAGGCACGGAAGATTTCAAACCCAAGGCGATCTCATGGGTTTTGGCAGGCGGGATATTCGCTGCTATTCTCGGCCCACAAACGGCTATCTATTTTGGAGACCTGTTCTCACCAATCGAGTTTGCCGGCGCTTATTTTGCCGGTTCATTTCTGTTGTTTGCCGGTATTATCGCACTTTCGTTTTTGAAATTTGACGCTCCTGCAACAAAAGAAGAGCGCAACAGTGCAGAAACAGGGCGCCCGTTGAGAGAGATAATGGTGCAGCCGAAATTCGTGGTGGCGGTTCTTTGTGCCGTTGGGTCATACGCCATGATGACCTACGTTATGACGGGCGCTCCCTTGGCGATGATGGTCTCTGGCTTCACGGCTGATGATTCGACCTGGGGAATTCAATGGCATATGATGGCTATGTTCGGCCCCAGTTTTTTCACAGGCAACTTAATCTCCCGTTTTGGAAAAACGCGCATTATAGCAATTGGTCTGGCGCTCCTGGGCCTTAGTGCACTTGTCGGATTGCAGGGCGTCACCCTGACTAATTATTACGGTGCGCTCATTTTGTTGGGCATTGGTTGGAACTTTGGCTTCATTGGTGCAACGACGCTGTTGACTGAAACTTACCACCCGCAAGAGAAGGCAAAGGCCCAGGGGGCCAACGATTTTATCGTTTTTGGCTCCGTCGCCTTTGCTTCCTTCATGGCCGGCCAAACCCTCAATGCCTATGAAGGGGAGGGGTGGAATATAATCAATACGGTGATTTTTCCGGTGATCACCATCTGTCTTCTATCGCTTGTCTTGTTGTCATATTGGCAAAAACGCGAGGAACACCGGTGAATTGTGGCAATTCCACAGCGAATCTTATAAGAAACCTTGACGTGAGCATTTGGGGCAGTATTTTCCGCCTCGGAAGTTGAGAGTCTTTCTAAAGCACTTCAATTTGATCAAACGTTCTGCGCTACCCGGCCAAATTCTGAAGCGGGATTATCAGAACATATTTTCTTAGTCAGGGAACTCCAGAAAATGGAACCTTTATATCTAGCAATCGTTAGCGGTCTGCTCGCGATTGTCTATGCCATTTGGGCATCAAAATCGGTAATGAGTGCCGACCCGGGTAACGAGCGTATGCAGGAAATTGCAGCCGCTATTCAAGAAGGCGCACAAGCTTATCTGTCGCGCCAGTATATGACAATCGCCGCTGTTGGCGTTGTTGTGTTCGCCATCGTGTGGTGGTTGCTTGGGGGCCTGGTTGCTCTCGGCTTTCTCATCGGCGCGGTGCTTTCCGGCGCAGCAGGCTTTATCGGCATGTTGGTTTCGGTTCGAGCGAACGTGCGTACTGCACAGGCCGCAAGCCAAAGCCTTGGTGCTGGCCTTGCTATTGCGTTTAAGTCTGGTGCGATCACTGGCCTTCTTGTGGCCGGCCTCGCACTCCTCGGCATTACGGTTTATTACTACATTCTCATTGGCCCCTTGGGCTTTGCCCCGGAAAGCCGTACCGTGATTGATGCGCTGATTGCGCTTGGATTTGGTGCTTCGCTTATCTCCATCTTCGCCCGTCTTGGCGGTGGTATCTTTACTAAAGGTGCTGATGTTGGTGGTGATCTGGTGGGTAAGGTGGAAGCTGGTATTCCAGAAGACGATCCTCGCAACCCGGCAACAATTGCTGATAATGTTGGCGATAATGTTGGCGACTGTGCCGGCATGGCGGCTGATTTGTTTGAGACCTATGTTGTGTCCATTGTGGCAACCATGGTTTTGGCGTCCATCTACTTCGCCGGTTCAGACCTCTTGTACCCGATCATGGCTTTGCCATTGGCAATCGGTGCTGTGTGTGTGGTGACTTCAATCATCGGCACATTCTTTGTGAAGCTTGGTGCAAACAACTCCATTATGGGCGCGCTCTATAAAGGCTTTATTGCAACAGCGCTTTTGTCCATTCCAGCAATTTTTGCTATGATTTATTGGTTGATCGGACTTGGTGACATTGCCGGGCAGTCTTATACTGGTATGGATTTATTCTATTCTGCCCTCGTTGGTCTGGCCATCACTGGTCTTATCATTTGGGTGACAGAATATTACACGGGTACAAATTACCGTCCCGTGCAATCCATCGCGAAAGCCTCCGAATCCGGTCACGGCACAAACGTGATCCAGGGGCTTGCGATCTCCCTTGAATCTACTGCAATTCCTGCGCTCATTATCATCGTTGGTATTCTTGCTACCTACGCACTTGCGGGCCTGTTTGGTATCGCAATTGCTGTGACAGCAATGCTTGCTTTGGCTGGTAACGTGGTTGCCCTCGATGCTTTTGGTCCTGTGACCGATAACGCCGGCGGTATTGCTGAAATGGCTAAGCTTCCAGCAGAAGTGCGTGAGACGACCGATGCGCTCGATGCTGTTGGTAATACCACTAAGGCCGTGACCAAGGG
>QILU01000144.1 GCA_003233475.1 Ahrensia sp. | reverse complement strand
TGTGGCCGGGTGTTCACAATTGTTTTTATGATATTGCTGGCTTATTGCTCTGGTATCAATTGTCCGACTCTCAGTTTGGACAAAAGGTTTGGGCAAAAATCCGGGATAGACCACCATGAGCAGACGCCGAAAAATTTATGAGGGTAAAGCCAAGATTTTATATGAAGGGCCGGAGCCTGGAACACTGGTGCAGTTCTTTAAGGATGACGCCACCGCGTTCAACGCCAAAAAACATGAGATCATCGACGGGAAAGGCGTGCTTAACAACCGCATTTGCGAATATATCTTCGAAAATCTCAACAGGATCGGCATCCCCACCCATTTTATTAAACGCATCAATATGCGTGAGCAGTTGATCAAGGAAGTTGAAATTATCCCGATTGAGGTTGTGGTGCGCAATGTGGCCGCCGGTTCAATTTCCGAACGGCTGGGGGTTGAGGAAGGAACGGTGCTTCCGCGCTCAATCATCGAATTTTATTACAAGAATGACGAGCTAAACGATCCGCTGGTTTCTGAAGAGCACATCACCGCTTTTGGCTGGGCTTCGCCCATGGAAATTGATGATATGATGGCGCTGGCCATTCGGGTGAATGATTTCCTTTCCGGGCTGTTTTTGGGGGTTGGAATTCAACTGGTGGACTTCAAAATCGAATGTGGCCGGTTGTTTGAAAACGATGTGGTGAGGGTGATACTCGCGGATGAAATTTCGCCCGATTCCTGCCGCCTGTGGGACATTAAGACCAAAGAGAAAATGGACAAAGATCGCTTTCGGCAAGATCTGGGTGGCTTGCTGGAAAATTACCGGGAGGTGGCCCGGCGGCTTGGAATTATGAATGAAAATGAACCCACCAGGGGCAAGGGCCCGGTTTTGGTGAAATCAGACTAATGGCTGCAAAAAAGAAAATGCAGGAATTTAACGCCGTCGTGACGGTGCGCTTGAAAAAAGGTGTGCTTGACCCCCAGGGCAAAGCCATTGAGGGGGCTCTTGGGTCGCTCGGATACGAGGGGGTGAGTCACGTTCGACAGGGTAAAACTTTCGATGTGGCTTTGGAATCCAGCTCCAAGGTGGCAGCTAAAAAAACTCTCGAAAACATGTGTGAAAAGCTGCTGGCGAATACGGTTATTGAAGATTATTCCGTCGAGGTTGCATGAAAACAGCGCTTATTCAGTTTCCCGGCTCCAACCGTGACCGTGATATGATTGCGGCGATTACCAAAATCAGCGGCCATGCGCCCCTTTCGGTCTGGCATACCCAAACCAGCCTTCCCGATGTTGATCTGATCGTCATCCCCGGCGGTTTTTCCCATGGGGATTATTTGCGCTCTGGAGCAATTGCCGCGCGTGCTCCAGTGATGAAAGCGGTGGGTGAAGCGGCAAAGAAAAACATTCGAATTCTGGGCGTCTGCAACGGTTTTCAAACACTCACGGAAGCCGGGCTGTTGCCCGGAGCACTGATGCGAAATGCGGGAATTACGTTTGTATGCAAGCAGATCAAACTGCAAGTCACTAATACAGATAACCCATTCACTGCTGCTTACAAAAAAGATGAAATTATCGACTGCCCGGTTGCCCACCATGATGGGAATTATTTTGCAGATAAAAAAACGCTGAATAAAATTGAAGCCAATGGGCAGGTTGCCTTTCGATATGCGAACGGAACCAACCCAAACGGATCGATCAACGATATTGCCGGAATTTTCAACCGTGCGGGGAACATTTTGGGCATGATGCCCCACCCGGAAAATTTTATTGAACCCGCCCATGGTGGTTCCGATGGCCGTCGTCTTTTTGAAGGCGCGCTCGAGTTGTTAGAATCGGAGGCGGCTTAATGGAGGCATCCGGTTTGAAACTTATCGCGCTCGCTGCAACTCTTTTCTTAGGCGCTTGCGCCCAATCCAAAACAGCGAACCAATCTCTTGCCAGGGCTGCACAGGAAAGGCCTCAAACTTTAATGGTGCACGTGGCAAAACAGGTTCAGGCCTGCTGGTTCAAGAAAAAAGACCCGGCCCTGCGTGGATACAAGATGGCTTCCGAGTTGAATTCATTTTCTGGTAAACCGCGTATTTTAATTGTTCCGCGCAACAACCCGACCGGGTTGCCCAAACTTGTTGCCCAGGCCGAACGCCGGGGGGGTAGAAACCGTTTCTCATCATTTGGGCCACTTTTGAATACCAAACAAGGCCCGCGCCTTGCGGCTTCACTGGATGCCTGGGCGCGGGGCAGCAAGACCTGTTAGCCATGCCCGTCAACAACACCCGCCCCATTACCAAACAACTTGTATCCGACCACGGTTTGAACGGCGAAGAATATGAGCGCATTGTTGATCTTACCGGCCGCGAGCCCACCTATACGGAACTTGGCATCTGGTCTGCGATGTGGAACGAACACTGTTCTTATAAATCTTCCAAGAAGTGGCTGAAGACCCTGCCGATTGAAGGGGAACGGGTTGTTTATGGCCCGGGAGAAAATGCCGGAGTGGTGGATATTGGCGATGGTGATGTGGTTGTGTTCAAAATGGAAAGCCACAACCACCCGTCATTCATCGAGCCTTATCAAGGCGCGGCCACTGGCGTTGGCGGAATTTTGCGCGATGTTTTTACCATGGGCGCGCGGCCTATTGCAGCCATGAATGCGCTTCGCTTTGGCGAGCCTGACCACCCCAAAACACGGCATCTGGTTGCCGGAGTGGTTGCCGGAATAGGCGGTTACGGAAACTCATTTGGGGTGCCAACGGTTGGCGGGGAAGTGAATTTCCACCCCCGCTACAACGGTAATATTCTGGTCAACGCCTTTGCCGCCGGGCTGGCAAAGCGCGATGCGATTTATATCTCAAAAGCTGAAGGCGTGGGATTGCCGGTGGTGTATCTTGGCGCCAAAACCGGGCGTGACGGGGTGGGCGGTGCCACCATGGCATCAGCGGAATTCGACGATTTTATCGATGAAAAACGCCCCACGGTGCAGGTGGGTGATCCGTTCACCGAAAAATGCCTGCTGGAGGCTTGTCTCGAACTCATGGCGTCCGGCGCTGTGATTGCGATTCAGGACATGGGGGCGGCAGGCCTCACCTGTTCAGCAGTGGAAATGGGCGCGCGGGGGAATTTGGGAATTGTGCTCAATCTGGATGATGTACCGGTGCGCGAAGAAAACATGAGCGCCTATGAAATGATGCTCTCGGAAAGCCAGGAGCGGATGTTGATGGTATTGCGCCCGGAAAAAGAAAAAACCGCCAAGGAAATTTTTACCAAATGGGATTTAGACTTTGCCATAGTGGGCAAGACCACGGATGATCTGCGTTTTCGCATTCACCACCAGGGCAAAGAAGTTGCCAATCTACCTATTAAGGAACTGGGGGATGAGGCCCCGGAATACGATCGCCCCTGGCTGGAACCGGGCGTTCATTCTCCCCAGGAACCGCACCTTTTTGCGCCACCTGATGATTATAATGCTGCCTTGTTAAAAATGATTGGTTCGCCGGATTTGTGCTCCCGCCGCTGGGTTTGGGAACAGTATGATACGCTCATTCAAGGCAACAGTTTGCAACTTCCCGGCGGTGATTCGGGTGTTGTGCGGGTTGAGGGGCATGAGACAAAAGCGTTGGCGTTTTCTTCAGACGTTACCCCGCGCTATGTGGAAGCCGACCCTTATGAAGGAGGCAAACAGGCGGTGGCAGAATGTTACCGGAACCTGATTGCAACCGGGGCTGAGCCCCTGGCGGCAACGGATAATCTGAATTTCGGCAACCCGGAAAAGCCAAAAATTATGGGCCAGCTTGTCATGGCAATTCGAGGGTTGGGGGAAGCCTGTCTCGCCCTAAACATGCCCATCGTTTCCGGCAATGTATCCTTATATAACGAGACCAACGGCAAAGCCATTTTACCCACCCCCACCATTGGCGGGGTTGGTTTGATTGATGATTTTGAAAAAATGGCCACGATTGGCGGCGCGGTTAAGGGCGATGTGTTGTTTCTGGTGGGCACAGAAGGCACCCATTTGGCCTGTTCGATTTATCAGCGCGAGATTCTGGGGGAAGAATCCGGCCCGGCACCCGAAGTCGATTTAATGAAGGAAAAAGCCCGCGGTGATTTTGTTCTGGCCGCCATTCGTGGCGGCTACACCAGTGCCTGCCACGATATTTCAGATGGCGGGTTGGCGGTGGCCCTGGCCGAAATGTGTATGGCATCCAACATTGGGGCCAAATGCGAGGTTGATGTCACCTACCCCCATGCGGCTTTGTTTGGGGAGGATCAGGCCCGCTATATTGTGGCGGTGAATGAGGAGTTGGCAGGGCTGTTTGCAACGAATTCTGAAAGCTCCGGCGTGTCCTTCGCCCGCATTGGCGTTTTTGGCGGAGAACGCTTGAAAATTAATGATCTAATGGACATATCAGTCTCAGACATGAATAATGCTCATGAAGCATGGTTCCCCGATTTTATGGGACAAACCAACCTGGCGGTGGCCGCCGAATAATAAAGGAATTTTTCCCATGGCGATGGATGCGGCAGAAATTGAAAAGATGATCAAAGCGGCGTTGCCTGATGCCCAGGTGACTATCCGCGATTTGGCCGGAGACGGCGATCACTATTCCGCTGAAGTTATATCCGCCAGTTTTCAGGGAAAATCCCGGGTACAGCAGCACCAAATAGTCTACGCGGCACTGAAGGGTAAAATGGGAGGGGTTTTGCACGCTTTGGCGCTGCAAACCAGCGTACAATAATGTCTGACCAGGCCTTATATATATCGGTGGGGATCGTTGTATTCGCTTTTGTAGCATTTGGATTGTTTATCCTATCTGCCAAAGCCAAACAAAAAAAGAATGCCGGGAAATTTCAGTGGCAACCGGAACAGGACTATGATGTTGTTTTGAAAGGTGAAACACCAATGACGCCGGGTTTTCCCACCCTGAGGAAACGCAAAAAACCAAATTCAGATCATAACAAATAAAATTTTTGCTGGAAATTTTGCTATACAAGACCTAAATTGTGTCAGCGGACAACGAATACACCCAGTCAGGAAATTCAAATGAGCATGAACGAATTCATCAAAAATGAAGTGAAAACCAACGACGTGGTTGTTTTCATGAAAGGCACCCCTGACTTTCCCCAGTGTGGTTTTTCCGGGCAAGTTGCCCAGATCATGGATTATGTGGGTTGCGAATGGAAAGGCATTAATGTGCTGGCCGATGATGATCTGCGTCAGGGCATCAAGGATTATTCCGAGTGGCCAACCGTTCCGCAGATTTATGTCAAAGGCGAATTTATTGGCGGCTGCGATATTACCCGCGAGATGTTCCAATCCGGTGAATTGAAAACATTGTTGGAAGAAAAAGGTATCGTGATGGCCGGCAAGGCTACCGCTTAAGGTTTATTATTCTAATTCAGGATAAATCCGCAAAATCAAAAATATTCGGGTCCAGCAAATGGCTGGGATTTACGTTGCCCAATGCGCGGATCATCACATTCTTGCGGCCGGGCATTTTTGTTTCCATGTCGCCAATCATTTTTTTCATGGCATTGCGTTGAAGGCCGTCTTGCGAGCCGCATAAATCACAGGGGATAATGGGGAACTCCATTCCGTTGGAGAATTTTTCCAGATCATCCTCGGCGCAAAACGAAAGCGGGCGCAGCACAGTAATATCCCCTTCATCATTCAACAGTTTTGGCGGCATGGCGGCTAATTTTCCACCGTGGAACAGGTTTAGAAAAAACGTCTCCAAAATGTCTTCCCGGTGGTGGCCAAGAACGATCGCCTCGCACCCTTCTTCACGGGCGATGCGGTACAATATTCCCCGCCGCAGCCGTGAACAAAGCGCGCAATAGGTGGCGCCCTCAGGGGTTTTATCCTTCACGATTGAGTAAGTGTCCTGATT